>JALHNN010000143.1 GCA_022843505.1 Sulfuritalea sp. | reverse complement strand
TCAAGCGACGCGACCAGTTCGATGGGCGTCTGGAGCTTTTCGAGGTAGGCGGCAAGCTGGGTTTTGATGTTGGCGTCGAGCATGGTTTTCTCCTTGTTCGGGATTGCACTGGGAAGGCCCGCCACAGGGGCGGCCTTGCCGCTGCAATCCCGCCCCGTGATTCGACAGGGGCGGGATGAAGGCGGTTGTCAGATCTTGCCGACCAGGTCCAGCGACGGCGCCAGGGTGGCTTCGCCTTCCTTCCACTTGGCGGGGCAGACTTCGCCCGGGTGGCTGGCGACATATTGGGCGGCCTGTACCTTGCGCAGCAGTTCCATCGCGTCGCGGCCGATGCCGCCTGCGTTGATCTCGATGATCTGGATGCGGCCCTGCGGGTCGATGACGAAGGTGCCGCGCTCGGCCAGGCCTTCTTCCTCGATCATCACGCCGAAATTGCGGGTGATGGCGCCGGTCGGGTCGCCGATCATCGGGTAGCGGATCTTGCCGATGGTTTCCGACGAGTCGTGCCAGGCCTTGTGCGTGAAGTGGGTGTCGGTCGATACGGCGTAGATTTCGACGCCCAGCGACTTGAAGGTCGAGTAGTGGTCGGCCAGGTCGCCCAGTTCGGTCGGGCAGACGAAGGTGAAGTCGGCCGGGTAGAAGAAGACCACGGACCACTTGCCCTTGAGGTCGTCCTGGGTGACGGGAACGAACTTGCCGTTATGGAAAGCGGTGGCCTTGAAGGGGAGGATTTCGGTGTTGATCAGGCTGGCGTTCATGCTGTGCTCCTTAGGGTGGTTGAGATGTTTTGCTGCGATGGAGTGAATATTAATAATAGCAATCGCTGCAGTCTAATTGATTGTTGAAATCGATTAGATAGGCGCGGCCTATTACCAACTAACGAATCGCCGTGTTGCCGGCGCCGACTTCTGGGTTGGTGGCGGGTAGGATTGCCTCGTCGGTTCCCCAAATGCAAAGCCGGCAGTAACCCGATGGGCCGTGCCGGCAATGCGGCTACCGTGACTTTTGCGCCGGCTTACGGCGGGTGCGGCATGCTTGGGCCTAGAAGCGGGTACTCACAGTCAAGCGGGCGTTGCGCGGCGCGCCCGGGCTGATGTTGTTGTCGTTGTGCGCGGTCGGGAAATACTTCTTGTCGAACAGGTTTTCGACGTTCACCGCCAGCCGCGTCCTGCCGTCGGCGAAGGCGTAGTAGAGCGCCGCGTCGGCGCGGGTGAAGGCCGGCAGCTTGACCGTGTTGTTGGTCGAGGCATACATCTCGGACTGGTGGATCACGCCGAAGCCCGCGCTCCAGCCGCGGCCGAGGCTGAACTTGTTCCATACCGACAGGCTGTCCTGTGGCACCAGGCCGACGCGTCGGCCGGCGGGAATCGTGGTGCCCTTGACGATGCGCCCGTCGAGGTTGGCGTAGCCGGCGTAGATGTCCCAGTTTTTCATGACTTCGCCCTGCAGGCCGAGTTCGACGCCGTCGGTGCGCTGCTGTCCGGCAAGGATCAGCAGTCCGGGATTGTTCGGATCGACCACCTTGACGTCGTTGCGGCCGGTGCGGAACACGGCGCCGGAGAGCGTCAGCCTCGGCAGCAGGTCCCAGCGCACGCCGGCTTCGTAGTTCTTGGCGGTTTCGGGTGCCAGTTGCGCGGTGTTGGTGGCTAGGCTCAGCTGCTCGGCGGAGGGCAGGAACGAGGTGCTGTAGCTGAGGTACCAGGTGGCGTTCGCCCCGGGCGACCAGGTCAGGCCCAGGCGCGGACTGAACTCCTTGTCGGTGCGCGCCAGGTCGGTGGCGGCGACCAGGGTACGACGGTCGTCGAAAGCGGTCTTGAAATGGTCGTAGCGCAGGCCGGCCAGCAGCTTCCATTCTTTGCCCAAGGCGATCTGGTCCTGCAGGTACACCGCGGCCAGGTCGACCTTGACCGCGTTGTCGGCAGTGGTGCCGGCGGCGCGGAAATCGGTGGCGACGGCGTAGGGCGAGCCGGCGGCCACGTTGAGAAAGGTGGCTGCGCCGAAGAAGCCGTTCTTGCGCACGCTGCTGCCGTCCTGATGGCCGAGCTCGAGGCCGGCGAGCAGGGTATGGTCGACACCGCCCACGGAGAACTTCGTCGTCAGGTCGGTCTGGTTGAAGACGTTGGTGCGCTTGTCGGTATTGTTGTAGGCCTCGATGCGCACCAGGCCGGCCCCGGTGACGGCACCGTTGGCATACACGTTCTGGTAGAACTTCTCGTAGTTGGTGATGCGCAAGCTGTTCCTGATCTGGCTGTCGCCGGAGAAATCATGTTCCAGCACGGCCGAGAAACCGTTGACCGTGGAGTGTGCCTCGCTCTGGTCGGTATTGCCGAAAAAGGTCGAGCGATCGGTCTCGAATGGGGCCAGGGTGGCCGCAGCGGAGGGAATGCCGCGATCGGCCGTGCGCTCGTCGCGGGCATGCTCGAAGCCGAGGATCAGCGTGGTGGCGGGGGAGACCAGGATGGTCATGGTGGGGTTAACGGCGTAGCGCTTCATGTCGAAGCCCTTGCGGAAGCTGTTGCCGTTTTCGGCCATGGCGTTCAGGCGCCAGGCGCTTGTGTCATTGGCCTTGTTGCCGAGATCGACGCTGCCGCGCAGGCGGCTGTCGCTGCCGAGGCTGATGCTGGCTTCGCCGATGTGGCCGAACTGCGGCTTCTTCACCACCCGATTGATCACGCCGCCGGCGCCGCCGCGGCCGAAGGCCATGCCGCCGGGGCCCTTGAGCACTTCAAGGCGCTCCAGGTTGTAGAAGTCTCGGAAGATCTGCATGTCGTCGCGCACGCTGTCGACGAAGAAATCGGCCGTGGTGTTGATGCCGCGCAGCACAACCTGGTCGCGGTTGCCCTCGCCCTGGGCGCCATGGGCGCCGGGGACGTAGCGCAGCGCATCGGCCATGCCGGACATCGCCTGGTCCTTGATCAGGGCTTCCGGAATCACGCTGATCGAGGCGGGGACTTCCTTGAGCGGCGTGTCAGTCCTGGTGAAGGTGGACGAGCGTATGGCGCGATAGCCTTTGACCGGACCGTCGGCGCGCTCGCTCTGGTCCTGGACGTTGACCTGCGGCAGGGCCGTGTCGGCGGCGTGCAGCTGGCCTATGGCGCCGCAGGCGGCAACGGCCGCGATGGTCAGGGGTCTGATGCGGATACGGTACGACATGGGTGCGACTCCTCGTGGTTATGGCTGGCTGGGAGGAATCGCCTGGCTTGCCGGATTGCGAATGGGATTGCTGCAGTGACTAGTTGTTTCGGGATGGTTCCGTTACGAATCCGATGCGGGTCAGCCCCTCCCGCGCGGCAGCCGACATGACTTCGGCCACCTTTTCGTAGGGCGTGCGGCGCTCCGCGAGCAGGTGCAGTTCGGGTTGCGGCGAGAGCCGGGCGGCAGCGCGCAGCTTCCGCTCCAGCGCGGGAGCGTCGACGACTTCGCCGTTCCAATACACCTGGCCGACGGCGTCGATGGCGAGCTGGACGTTGTCCGGCCTGGTCAGGTTGGGCGCCGAGCTGGCCTTGGGCAGGTCGACCTTCACCGCATGCGTCAGCAGCGGCGCAGTGACGATGAAGATCACCAGCAGCACCAGCATGACGTCGATCAGCGGGATCATGTTGATCTCGGCCAGCGCGTCGTTGCCGTCGTCGTCGTTCAGTGTCGCGAAAGACATGGCGCTCCCCTTACGTATTGGCCCGCGCCGCGACGCGGGCGATGATGCGCTCCGAGGTGGCGGCGACATCGGCGGCTTGCGGCGCGCTCTTGAGGCCGGTGGCGAGGAAGTTGAACAAGTCGTGGGCGAAGGAGTTGAGTTCCGCCAGCGTGTTGCGGTTGGCGCGGGCGAAGGCGTTGTAGGCCACCGCCGCCGGGATTGCCACCGCCAGACCGATGGCGGTCATGATCAGCGCCTCACCGACCGGGCCGGCGACCTTGTCCAGCGTGCCCTGGCCGCCGCTGTTGGCTGACGCGCCGATCGCCATCAGCGCGTGGTAGATGCCCCAGACCGTGCCGAACAGGCCGACGAAGGGCGCAGAGGACGCCACCGTGGCGAGGAAGGTCTGGCCGTATTCGAGGCGCGACTTGTCCTGGGCGATGGCGCGCTTCAGGGCCCGCGTGAGGAATTCGTCGGGCGTGCCGGCGTCCACCAGACCGCGCGTTTCGCGTCCGGCCTTGTGCTGCTCGATGGCGGTGAAGCCGTGATGAACCAGGTGCGAGAAGGCTTCGTTGACGCCGGTCTGGCGCAGGTGGCGGGCGACGGCGTCGAGGCTGGGGGCGGCCCAGAAGGCGGTGAGGAATTCCGCACTGCGCTTCTGTGAACGAATGGCCTCGATGCCCTTGGTGACGATCAAATACCAGGTGCCGACCGACATGATCAACATCAGGGCGAGGATGAAACGCGCGATGCCATTGGTATTGGCCAGAAAGTGGCCGAAGCCCAGTGTTGATTCCATGTTCAGTCCTTCAAGGTGAATGCAATCGGAACCAGCACCCAGGCGGCGACCGGCTCCTTGCCGAGTTTGGCGGGAAGGAATTTCCAGCGGCGCACGGTATCGAGCGCCGACTGGTCGAGGCGCGACGAGCCGCTGGAGGCATGCAGCTGCAGTTCCGTGGCGTTGCCGTCGGCCGCGACATGCACGCGCAGCGTGACGCGGCCCTGCTCGCCCATGCGGCGCGAGATCGCCGGGTAGACCGGCTTGGGGTTGTCGAGGTATTCGGCATCGAAGCGCGGCTGGGTCGGCGCGGTCACCGGTACCGCGACCACGGGCGCCGCCGCAACCACGGGAGTCGGCGCCGGCGCCACGGCGATCGGCGACGGTGAAGGCGATTCCGCCGGGGCGGCGAGTTGTGTCGGCTGCGGCAGGGGTGTCGGCCGTCGCTCCACCTGCCTTGGCTTGGGCGGCACGATTTCAGCTTGCGGCATGATTTCCGGCGCCGGCGGCAGCAGGCTCACGCTGAGCACCGCCAGCGGTACGGGCAAGGTGATCACGTTCATCCGTACCAGGCCGAACAGGATCAGGAGGTGGATCGCGACTACGCCGCCGAGGCCCAGCGGCGACAGGCGCGTCACCGTGGTCTGGCCGAAGGCGTGGGCGACGGTGTGCATGCTCAGACGGAGACGCGGATGATCTGGTCGGTCGGTGCCGCCTTGCTCAGGGCGGCGAGGCTGCGCGCGAAACTGCCGACGCCGGGCGACTGGACGAAGACGCAGGGCTTGCCCTGCTTCTTGCAGGCATCCTTGAGACGCCAGTACGCAGCATGGGAAACACAGGCGGTCTGGCAGACCACGGCGTCGGCGGAGGCGATTGCCGCGTCGATGCGATGCAGGTTTACTTCCTGCCCGCCGTCGTGGTGCAGGAAGCGCCCGCCGCGCTGTTCGACCAGCTTTCGGTAACCATCGACCAGGCCGCTGCGGCCGCCGACGCAGAGCACGCAGCGCCCTTCCAGGGGCGGACCGGGCGGGCAGTCGCGGCCGCATTCCGGCGCGCCGCCGATAGCGGTCGGCGTGGCCTGTGCGGCGGCGAGTGCCATGCGCGCCTGCTGGAGTTCGATTTCGAGCTGCGCGGCGCGGCGTGCGTTGGCGCTGTTCCATTCGTCGAGGGCCTCGGCGCGGGCCGCCAGCATGGTGGCGCGCTGTTGCAAGGCGGCGTGGTCCTTGCGCTCGCGTGCGGCGGCCGCCAGCTCGCGTTCCAGCGCGGCGGCATGTGCCGCGCGCTGCCGGTTCTGGTCGAGTTCGGCGCGCAAGGCGGCGAGTTCGGCGGCGTGGTTGCGTCGCTCGTCGGCGGCGCTTCGCTGCAGCGCGCCGAGTTCCTGGCGCAGGGCTTGCGCTTCCCGCCTGGATTGCTCGAGCTGGCGCAAGTCGGCGCGCAGGCGGGTGCCGACCTGGTGGGAGAGCATGTGGATGTCGCCATGGATCTCGCGGCCGAGTTCGTCGTCGGTGGCGGGATGCGTCCACGCCGCCCACAACGCGCCGGGGATGTCTTCCCCGGCGGCGAGCGCTTCGCGCCAGGCGAAGGCAACTTGGGCGACGCTCTTCGCCGGCGCTAAGCGGGCAATGGCCTGGGCATGACGCTTGTCGAGGAAGCGCCCGATGGCCTCGGTCAGCGCGCTGCGTTCTTCGCAGTAGCCGACCACCACGGTGTGCAGGCTGTAGTCCGTCATCTTGCTGACGTCGTAGCCGGAGTGGGGTGCCAGCTTGCGCATCTCGGGGACCGGCAGGCAGGTTCCGATCAGCGCGCAGTGATAGGCATGGGGCAACTCCCACAGCTTGCGGCGGCGGCCCGTACGTCCCACCGAAACTTCATCGGGTGTGCGCAGGCAGCGCGGTCCGTCCGGAAACGCGCCGCTGATCATTTGCGCCAGCGTGTTCATGACGGGGAGCCCACCGCGCGCTGCAGGGCGGCGGCGAGGTCTTCGGCGTGGTGGCGCAGCTCGGCATCGGCATCGCCGTCGGCAGCCAGTCGGTCCAACAGCAGGGCGGCGAGCCGCGCCGCGCGCGGGCAGCCCGATTCGAGATGTGTGGCGAGATGGGCCAGTGCCCCGGCGACGATGTGCGCCGGACTGCCGGCCGGGGAGGTCGATTCGAAAGTTGCCAGCATGTGGGTCAAGCTCCAAAGAGGACTTGCGGTTCTTTGGCTGGCTTGCCGGACGGTGCCGGCTGGCTGGCTGATGAAGGCGGCGCGGTGGCCGCCGGGTGCGGCGCGTACGTCAGGAGCCGGACGGCGCTCCCATTTGGGATTGCAGGTAGTTCTGTTGGCCGACTTTCTCGATCAGCTCGAGCTGGGTTTCGAGATAGTCGATGTGTTCCTCGGTGTCTTCGAGGATGTCTTCG
>JALHNN010000142.1 GCA_022843505.1 Sulfuritalea sp. | reverse complement strand
CGTCCTGACTAGGCGTCGGCGAGTCCCAGTCGGATGGCGAGTCTTACCAACTCTGCCGTGTCGGTGACCCCGAGTTTCACCTTGATGCCGGTGAGGTGGTTGCGCACGGTCTTGTCGCTGAGATTGAGCGTCCGGGCGCAAGCGTCGGCACGGTTGCCCTGCGCCGTCAGCAGCAGAATCTGAAACTCACGGGCGCTGAGGCGTTCGAGCAGCGACCGTCCCGGCGTTGCATGATGCCTGACCATGGCGGGGACCAGGTCGGGGCTGACGTAGCCGCGTCGCGCAGCGACCTCGCGTATGCCGGAAATCAGCACATCCGTGCTGCTCGCCTTGGTGACGTAGCCGAGGGCGCCCAGCGTCAGGGCGCGGCTGAGCATGACTTCGGTGGCGTGGACCGAATAGACCAGGATGGACGCCTGCGCGTCGAACTGCATGATGCGGCGAATCGCCTCCATGCCGCCAAACCCCGTCATCGACAGATCGATGACCACGACGTCGTGATGACCACTGCGATACTCGATGCACGCTTCCTCGCCGCTGGAGACCTCGCCCGTGACGGCCAGTCCTGCTTCCTCCGATATCAGGCTGCGCAAGCCGGCCCGCAGCGCCGGGTGGTCATCGGCAAGCAGGACGCCGACGGGCTTGCTCGCGATTCGGGATGGTCGGATGAGATCATCAATCATCCGGCAATTCTACCCCTTTCGATATAGCAGTCAGGGGTTGCCGCGGTGCGCTTTGACTGCCGCCACATATTCTGCATCGACGGTCAGGATGTGATGGTAGAACCAGCCGTTGATCAATTCCTCGATGCGTTCGGCGATGCTGTCGAGCGTCATCTGGCGCGACTGGCCGACGAGTTCGCGCAACATCGCGCGGAACTGCCGATGCAGGGCCCTGTGCGCTTCCAGTCCTGGATAGCCGATGGCGGCGAGCATTGCCTCCTCGTCGCGCAGATGCGTGTTGGCATAGTCGGCCAGCATGGCCAGGGTCTTCATTACGCGGATCTGGTCGCCCTCGCCGCGGAAGCTCGCCGCCAGTTCGAAGAGCCGCCGGTGCTGGTCATCGATTTCCGGCAGGCCGGTCTCGATCGCCGGCGACCAGTTGGCCCGTGACGTGGTCATGTCGCTTCCCGTGGTTCGATCAACGCCCGGTAGGCATGCCATGTGGCGTGGCCCACCAGCGGCATGGTTATGATCAGGCCGACGAAGGCCGTGGCGATGCCGGCCGCCGTGAGAGCGACGATCAATGCGCCCCAGACCAGCATGGCCGGCAGGTTGCGCACCAGGGCGAGGAAGCTTGCCAGCATGGCCGTGACCGTGTCCTGGTTGCGGTCCAGCATCATCGGGATCGAGACCACGGAAAACGCAAATACCAGCCCGGCGAAAATGGCCCCGACGATCAGGTAGGCGACCATGAACTCGATGTTGTCGAACTTGACGATCTGGGCGAGGAAGCCGTCCAGCGTCGGCATGCCGCCCTGGTAGAACAGGGCGAACATCACCAGCGAGGCCCGTGCCCAGAGAAGGTAGAGCACGATCAGGATCAGCGAATAGATGCCGATGCCGGCGAGGTTGCGGCGCCAGACCGCCAGCGTGGGTACCAGGGTGAGCGGCTCGCCGCGCTCGCGGCGGCGCGAGAGTTCGTAGAGGCCGATGGCGAAAAAAGGCCCGACCAGCATGAAGCCGGTGGTGACGGCGGTGACCAGCTGCACCGCATGGCGCAGGGCCAGCAGCAGCAGCAGGCCGGTGGCGGCGAAGCAGATGCCGTAGAACAGGCTGGCCTTGCCGCAGGCCCGGAGATCCTCAGCGCCGCGCCGCAGCCACTCGACGGGCGCAGCGGCCGGCAGGCCGCTGCGGACGGTCGGAAACGGTGCGTGGCGGGCAGCGTCGTCCAATCGCTCAGCCGGGGATGAAGCCGCGCAGCGCGTCGAGCACGGCATCGGGCTGCTCGGCCATCAGTGCGTGGCCGGCACCATCGAGCGTGACGCTGCGCACATCGCGGATATTGCCCGCCAGTTTGGTCGCCGCCCTGGGGTGGGTCATCATGTCCCTGCTGCCGCTGACGATCAGGGCGGGGCAGTCCAGCACCGCCGCCGCGTCCATGCCATGGGCGTAGGAATTGCAGGCGGCGAGGTCGTTGTGCAGCACGCCGGGGCGCTGGCGCTCCGCCAGCCGCCGGGCGGCGCCGAACATCCACATCCCGGGAGCCGTGTTGCCGCCCAGGGTGCCGCGCGGCGAGTGCGACCAGGTATTGATCATGGCGATGGCCTTGGCTTCCTTGTGCTTCGCCGCGTCGAGCAGCCCTTCGGACACCGGCATCGGCACGGCGGTGCCGATCAGCGCGATGCGCGCGATGCGCGCCGGGTGGCGGGCGGCGCACTCCAGCGCGGTCAGCGAACCCATGCTGTGGCCGACCAGCGACACGGTTTTCGCCGTGCTTCCAGCGCCGACTTTCTCCAGCAGCAGTTCGATCCAGTCGGCAAGGTCCTCGATCGAGGGCAGCGGCGCGCCGCCGCTGCGGCCATGGCCGGGAAGATCCACCGCCAGCACAGCGCAGCCGTGGTGGGCGAACCAGCGGCTTTGCAGGCCCCAGACGCTGTGGTCGTTCTGCGCGCCATGGATGAAGACGACGGTCGGCAGGCCGGCGTCAAAGGCCTTGCCGCCGGTATAGGCATAGGCGGCATGGCCGTCGAGTTCGAGTTCCAGGCCCATGCCTAGGCTTTCGCCGCCGCGGCAAGGCCGCGGTCGAGGTCGTCGAGCAGATCAGCGGCGTCCTCCAGCCCGATCGACAGGCGGATGGTGCCGGGGTGTATGCCGGCGGCGACCAGGGCCTCGTCCGACATGCGGAAATGCGTGGTCGATGCCGGATGGATTACCAGCGACTTGGCGTCGCCGACGTTGGCCAGGTGCGAGAACACCCGCAAGGCCTCGATGAACTTGCGCCCGGCGGCGCGGCCGCCCTTGAGCGTGAAGCTGAACACCGAGCCGGCACCACGCGGCAGCAGCGTCTTCGCCAGCGCGTGGTCCGGATGGCTTTCAAGTTCCGGGTAGGCGACGGCGGCGACGGCTTCGCTCTTGACCAGATGCGCGACCGCCTGGCGGGTGTTGGCGATGTGGCGTTCCATGCGCAGCGGCAGGGTTTCCACGCCCTGCAGCAGCTGGAACGCGGTCATCGGACTCATGCAGGCACCGAAGTCGCGCAGGCCCTCGCGGCGGGCGCGCAGCAGGAAGGCGGCAACCGTGGATTCCTCGCTGAAATCCATGCCGTGGAAACCCTCGTAGGGTTCGGTCAGGGTCGGGAACTTGCCGGATTTGTCCCAATCGAAGGTCCCGCCATCGACCAGCAAGCCGCCGATGGCGACGCCGTGGCCGCCGAGGAACTTGGTCGCGGAATGGAAGACGAGATCGGCGCCGTGGTCGAAGGGCTTCATCAGCCAGGGCGTGGTGAAGGTGCTGTCCACCAGCAGCGGCAGGCCGTGTTCATGGGCCAGCGCGGCCACCTCGGGAATGTTCAGCACGTCTAGCCCGGGGTTGCCCAGGGTTTCGCCGAACAGCAGGCGGGTTTCCGGGCGGATCGCCTTGCGCCAGGCATCGGGGTCGCGCGGATCGACGAAGGTGGTGTTGATGCCGAAGCGGGGCAGGGTGTAGTCGAGCAGGTTGTGCGAGCCGCCATACAGCGAACGGCTGGCGACGATGTGCGAACCCGCACCCATCAGGGTGCAGATCGCGAGGTGCAGCGCGGCCTGGCCGGAGGCCGTGGCGATGGCGCCGACGCCGCCTTCCAGCGCGGCGATGCGTTCCTCGAGCACGGCGTTGGTCGGATTCGAGATGCGCGAATAGACGTGGCCGGCGCGTTCCATGTTGAATAGCGCCGCGGCCTGGTCGGAATCCTTGAAGACGAAGGATGTGGTCAGGTAGATCGGCGTCGCCCGCGCGCCGAAGCGCTCGTCGGGCACCTGGCCCGCGTGCAGCGAGAGGGTGTCGAATTTATACGTCATTGATTTTGGGCCTTCCCCCCGGCCCCCTCCCCAGGGGAGGGGGTGATTGCGGTTCGCCGCTTGGGCGGCTCCATGTTATTGGCGGCGCCGGCTTGGGGCGGCCCTGCGGCGGCGCTCATGCGTATTCGTCGGGGTCGAGCATGCGCTCCAGCGCCGAGATGCGATCCTTGATCAGCAGCTTGCGCTTTTTCAGCCGGCGCAGCATCAAGTCGTCCTCGGGGGGCGCTGCGGTGAGGCGTTCGATCGCCTCATCGAGGTCGCGGTGCTCGACGCGCAGTTCGACCAGCCTGGCGCGCAGCGCTTCTGGCGTCTCGGTGGCGTCGTTGGCGGCCATGTGTCGTCCGCGCGGTCAGCTGGCGATGTATTGCTCGAGTTGCTTGATGAGGAAGGCCTGCTGGGAGATGGTTTCCTTGACCAGGTCGCCGATCGAGACCATGCCGATGACATGCTTGCCGGCATCCAGCACCGGCAGGTGGCGGATATGCTTTTCCGTCATCAGGGCCATGGCCTGGTCGGTGGTCTGCTCGGGCAGGGCATACAGGACCTTCTCGGTCATGATTTCCCGGATCGCGGTTTCCTTGGAGGATTTGCCGAGCAGGATCACCTTGCGCGCGTAATCGCGTTCGCTGAAGATGCCTGCCAGCTGGCCGTCGCGCATCACCAGCACGGCGCCGATGTCGTGCTTGGCCATCAGTTCCAGGGCCGAGAACACGGAATCGTCGGGGGCAACCGACAGCGGTGCGCGCGGCTTTTCGCCGAGCAATTGCTTCAGGGTCTTCATGGTGATCCTCCTCTCGTGTCAGGTGGCCGTCGCGGCCGGCGTATTGTTCAAGCGCGGGGGCGAATCCGCCCGCTGCATCGTGTTGCCGCTATTGTGCAGGAAGTCGCGCGCCCGGTGTTCGCCATTCGCAGGCTCTTCCGCAAAAGCGTCGGGGGCTATTCCGCAAGCCCGTGTTCCAGACCGTAGCGGATCAGTTCCGCGGTGCTGCGCAGGCCCATTTTTTCCAGCAGCCGGGCGCGGTAGGTACTGACCGTGGCGACGCCGAGGTTCAGGGTTTCGGCGATCTGCGTCAGCGTCTTGCCGGCGGTGATCAGCTTCAGGACCTGGTACTCGCGGTCGGTGATGCGCTCGTGCGGTGACTTCTCGGTATCTTCCGAAATGGCGTCGGCCAACTGCTGGGCCACGGCGGGGCTGAGGTATTTCTTTCCGGAGGCGACCTGGCGGATGGCGTTGACCAACTGCTCGGGGGCGCTCTGCTTGGTCAGGTAGCCCGATGCGCCGGCCTTCAGGGCTCGCACCGCGTATTGTTCCTCGGGATGCATGCTGAGGATCAGCACCGGCAGGCGCGGAAACTCCTTCTTCAACTGCTTGAGGGTATCGATGCCATTGCGGTTGGGCATCGATACGTCGAGCAGGAAGACATCCCAGGGCTGTTGCCGGGCCAGGCTCAGCGCCTCGGCGCCGTCGTCGGCTTCGCCGGTGACGAGCATGTCCTCGGTTTCGGAAAGTATCTGCTTGAGTCCCTGGCGCACGATGGCGTGGTCGTCGGCGATCAGGACGTTGATTTTGTCGGCCATGTCAGAACAGCTTGCGTTGCATTTCTTCTTCCGTGGGTGCTTCGGCGGGGCGGGATTCGGGAACGCGCAGGACGAGATGGGTACCGCCATGCTCCGCCGCGCCGATCGCGAATTCGCCGCCCAGGCTGGCCACGCGTTCGCGGATGCCGCGCAATCCGAAGGAGCGGGGCTTCTGCATGTCGTGCTGGGAAATGCCGCGGCCGTTGTCCCGTATCTCGAGCAGGATGTTACCGCTTTCGCGGCGCAAACGCATGACCACGAGCGAAGCGTGTGCGTGCTTGGCGACGTTGGTCAGGGCTTCCTGGGCGATGCGGAACAGCGCCAGCGAGGTGTCCGGCTCGGGCTCGATGCCGTCCTCGTCGCACTGCACGCGGCAGGGTATGCCGAAGCGCTGGCTGAAATCCTCGGCCTGGCATTCGATGGCGGCGGGCAGGCCGAACTCCTTGAGGATGCCGGGGCGCAGTTCGCGCGCGACGCGGCTCGCGGTGCTCATCGCCTGGCCGAGCAGGGTTTCGATGGAATGCGCTTTCTCGCGAAGGCGGGTGGCGTCCGTGGGCAGCTTGGCGGCCAACTGCGCCGCCTCGATCTTGAGGAATACCAGGATCGAGCCGAGCTCGTCGTGGATGTCGCGCGAGATGCGCTCGCGTTCCTCCTCCTTGGCCGCCTCGAGGTGGCTGGAGAGTTCCGCCAGTTGCTGGCGCGAGCCGCGCAGTTCGGCTTCGTTCTCCTTGCTTTCCGTGATGTTGGTGGCCATGCCGCGCCACTCGACGACACCGCTGTCGAAGCGATGCGGGGTGGATCGCAGGTTGATCCATTTCTGCCGAGTACGGCCGCGCGTGCAGCCTTCCCAGTTGAGCAGCGTGCCCTGCATTGCCGAGTCGCGCAGGGCCGCCTCCAGGCTCTTGCGCCGTTCGCCATCGAAGGCATCGAACAGCTTGTCGGCCGAGGCCAGCAGGTGCTGCTGCTTGAAGCCGAAAAGCTTCTGGCAGCCTTCGCTGACGAAGAGGAAGCGATAGCCGCCGGCCTCGTCGCGGCGCAGGTGGAACAGCATGCCGGGCAGGTTGGAAGCCAGCGCATCGAAGCGCGCCTGGCTTTCATTGAGCATGTCCAGCGCGGCGCGGTGGTCGGCGCGGTGGCGCGCTTCGCGCACCTCGCGCTCGACCGCCAGACGCAGGCGGTCGAGCCGGTCGGTGTCGATGACATCCCGCGTACCGGCGGCGATGGCTTCCGCCATTTGCGCGTTGTCGTCCGGGGCGACCAGGGCGATCAGTGGCAGGTCGGCGCCCGCCTCGGCCATCAGGGCCAGCGATCCCCCCAGCGGGAGTTCGTCAACGC
>JALHNN010000141.1 GCA_022843505.1 Sulfuritalea sp. | reverse complement strand
TCGCCGTTGCTTCAGGATAACCACCCCCTGCTGCTTCGGTGCCGGGTGGCCGGGTGTGCCGACGTACAAATGCGGATGGGCCTCGAAACGCTCGAGACATTGCGCCGAGCAGAATGCGTAGTCGCTTCCCTGGTAGCGCAGGGGGTAGCTATCCGGCGCGACCATCATCTCGCATACGAGATCTTTCACCAGCTTGTCCTTTTGCATCATGTGCTCCTATTGGTCAGATGGTTGTTCTGCGCAACCGCAACGCGTTGGTGATCACCGAGATCGATGAAAGGCTCATTGCGGCCGCAGCGAAGATCGGTGACACCAGAATGCCGAAGAAGGGATAGAGGACTCCAGCGGCGATCGGAACCCCGGCGGCGTTGTAAAACAGCGCGAAAAACAGGTTCTGCTTGATGTTGCGCATGGTCGCGCGGGAGAGACGGCGCGCGCGCACGATGCCATTCAGGTCGCCCTTCACCAGCGTAAATCCGGCACTCTCGATTGCCACATCGGCACCGGTACCCATGGCGATGCCGACATCTGCCTGCGCCAGCGCCGGGGCGTCATTGACGCCATCGCCTGCCATCGCCACCTTGTGGCCCTTGGCCTGCAACTCCTTGATGATGCGCGCCTTGTCGGCAGGCAGCACGTCGGCCCGGATTTCGTCAATGCCCAGTTGCCCCGCCACGGCACGCGCGGTGCGCTCGTTGTCGCCGGTGGCCATGATGATGTGAAGGCCCTCGCCGTGCAGTGCCTTGAGTGCTGCGGGCGTTGTCTCCTTCACCGGATCGGCGACACTGACCAGACCGGCTACCTCACCGCCAATTAGGACAAACATCACCGTCTCGCCCTGATCCCGTCGCGCGTTCGCGGCCTCCACAAACTGGCCACCTTCCTGGCCAAGCTCGGCGAGCATCTTTGTGTTGCCCAAGGCGACTGCCTTGCCGTCGACCACACCCTTGACGCCCTTGCCGGTGATGGCTTCAAAGGCCTCGGCTTTAGCCAGTTCGACGCCGCGCTCCTCGGCACCGGAAACAATCGCTTCGGCCAGCGGGTGTTCCGAGCCGCGCTCCAGGCTGGCGGCAAGACGCAAGACTTCCGCCTCGTCGTGTCCATCCGCCGGCAACACGGCAACAAGTTTTGGCTTGCCCACGGTCAGGGTGCCGGTCTTGTCGACGATCAGGGTGTCGACCTTGGCGAAGCGTTCCAGCGCCTCGGCGTTCTTGATCAGCACACCGGCCTGTGCGCCGCGTCCGGTGGCCGTCATGATCGACATCGGCGTTGCCAGCCCCAGGGCACAGGGGCAGGCGATGATCAGCACCGCAACGGCGGAAACAAGGGCATAAGCCAGGGCCGGCGCCGGGCCCCAGAGCGCCCAGCCGATGAATGCAAGTATGGCGATGCCGATCACGATCGGAACGAAGATTCCAGCCACCGAATCCGCAACCTTCTGTATCGGAGCGCGAGAACGTTGCGCGTTGGCGACCATGTCAACAATCTGGCTCAGCACCGTGTCCGCACCAACCCGCTTCGCTTCAATGACGAATGAGCCCGTGCCGTTGATGGTGGCGCCGGTCACCGCATCACCGGCGACCTTCTCGACGGGAACGGGCTCTCCCGAGATCATCGATTCATCTACCGAGGAGTGGCCTTCGACCACCACGCCATCCACCGGCACCTTGTCGCCAGGACGAACCCGCAGGTGGTCGCCGACGACGACTTGTTCGAGCGGTACGTCCTCCTCACTGCCGTCGGCACGGATCACGCGGGCAGTCTTGGCAGCAAGATCGAGCAGCGCCCGTATCGCGGACCCGGTGCGCTCGCGGGCACCGAGTTCCATGACCTGACCGAGCAGCACGAGCACTACGATCACCGCACCGGCTTCGAAATAGATACCCACATGCCCCTGGGCGTCACGAAAACCAGCGGGGAATATCTCTGGCACGAGAACCGCAACGACACTGAACAGATAGGCCGATCCGATACCCATTGCGATCAGGGTGAACATGTTGAGACTGCGATTGATGACCGATTTCACGCCGCGCACAAAGAAGGGCCAGCCGGCCCACAGAATGACCGGCGAGCCCAGGGCCAGTTCGACCCACTGTGCGGTGCGTTCGCCGAGCATCTCGCGAACGAAGCCCAGGCCCACGAACGGACCCATTGTCAGCACAAGCAGCGGCAAGCTCAGGATGGCGCCAATCCAGAAGCGACGTTTGAAATCGACCAGTTCCGGATTCGGTCCTTCGTCGGCGGCCGGTACGCCCATCGCCTCCAGAGCCATGCCGCATTTCGGGCATTCGCCCGGCGCGTCACGGACGATTTCGGGATGCATCGGGCAGGTGTATTTCGTGCCCTCGGGTGCGTCCACGGGCGCGTCAGCCGCCGGTTTCTTGTGCGCATCCGTCAGATAGCGCGCGGGTTCGGCGAGGAACTTGTCGTGGCACTTCTGCGAGCAAAAGTGGTAGGTCGTACCGGCATGCTCCAGGCTGGGCTTGCCGGCGCCAAGATCGACCGACATGCCACAGACAGGATCCTTGACCGTCGTGTCACCGGCAGCACCGTGACGATGTCCGGCATGTGCATGCCCATCCGTGCCGTGATGACCTGCATGGGATGTCGAGTGCTTGTGCGTATCCATTGCGGCTGCTCCCGAAGTTGATGATTCAGCATAGACCTGTGGGTCACACACAGGTCAAGCACAAATTTCTATTTCACGACGCCGATCTGATGGCCTTCGCCACCGGGAAGCTCGATGGTGTCAAGCAGCGTCAAGGTTTTCTGATCCACTACCCAGATTTTCGGTTCTTTGCGACTCGATACGTAGAGCTTGCCGGTGCCGCGCACCGCGCCGAGGTGGTAGGGCGCCGGCGCCAACGGCAGCACCCGGCGCACGCCGGTTTGGGGGTCGAGAGCCACGAGTTTGTCGTCGGAGATGACGCTGACAAACAGCCAGCGTCCGTCGTCGCTGATGTCGAGCCCGTGAAGGCGCTTGCCCATCTCGAAATCACGCAAAACATTGCCGGTTTCGATCAATATTTCGCTGACCTTGCCGCTGCGATCGCCCGAAACAAACAGCCGTTTGCCGTCGGGGGCGAGCACCAGGTGCTCGGGAGAAGGGCCGGCTTCGAGGGTGCGCATGACCTTCCAACTGACCGCGTCGATTTCGCTGACAGTTCCATTGCCGGTATTGGTGACGTACAGGCGTTTGTCGTCGGGGGTGAATATGGCGTAGTTCGGTGCCGGCCCGGTGGCCAGGGTGTGGATGATCTTGTTGCTGGTCAGGTCGGCAACAGTGATGCCGCCGCGCGTGGGGTGCGTGGAGACCACGTAGCGGCCGTCGGATGAGATCGCCTGATGATGTGTCCAGCCAGCGACCGGGATGGTCGACATGACATGACCGTGCACCGGATGAATCACGAACAGCTTGCTGGTCGGGGTGTCTGCCGGCGACCCTTTCGGCGCCGGCGTTTCGGTCAGGCTGCCGGCCACCAGGTATTCGCCGTCGGGCGTCGCCACCAGGCCGTGGGGATTGTCGACCCCGGTATAGGTCTGGGTGATGCGATTGGTCGCGGCATCGACGGCAATCACCTTGTTGGCCGAACCGAGCGGGATGTACACGGTCGGTGCCGCCCAGACGGGTGACAAGCTCAGGGTCATGCCGAGGGTTGCGGCGATCAGGGTCAGTTCGCGTTTCATGTGGTTTTCCTTTGTGTTCAAAATCAATGGGCACCCAAACTCTGGGCGAAATCCTCAGGCAGGTCAGCGCTTGCCGAAGCGCTCGCGCATATAGCGTATTGCCGCCATCAGTTCCTCATCGCTTAGATCGGGGTTGCCCGCGCGCGGCGGCATGGGCAGGGTCGAATTGGGACGCTGGAAGCCCTCGATGGTGCGCTTCAGCAGCACGGCATCGGGCTGCCCGAGCGGGCTGTCGGCAGCCGTTAGGTCCAGGACGCCGGGCAGCGCGCCCGCGCCGTCGACGCCGTGGCAGGCGATGCAGGCGGACTGGAACACGGTTTCTCCAAGTGGCGCGGCTAGCGCAACTCCTGCGAGGCTGCCCACGTAGATCTGTGTCGCAATCGCCAGAAATCGAAAGCCGAAAGATGTCATTTCCAGGCTTCACCGAAGCTTGGGACGGATGCAATTTTCCCGCTGCGCGCCGCCTGGATGCTGCCGTCTGGTGCCGACAAACCAAAGGCGGACTGTCGGACGCTCATTTGCCGCCGCCGGTTTTAGGGCCGTCGCCATGACCGCCGTGGCCGCCGTGTTTTCCATGCATGAACAGGTGCATCAATGGGCAGGCCGCCAGAATGATCCAGGGTAACCAGGCAATCAGATGGATGCGATGCTCTACAGCGAGTATCAGCAGCACTAACGCGGCGAAGCCGACGAAAACCCACTTGGAACGCCGAGGCGCAGTCTGGTGGCCGTTCGGCGCCGACGGGGATGTTTCATGTGTCGAGTAATTGTGCGTGCTCATGGCGCTTCCCTTCCGAATCAATCCTTTTCGCATATCAAAAATGCTGTTGGATTTGATATTGGAAGTCTAGGCGGTTGGCACTTGCCCATAGATGACGCGGTGGTTACAGTTGTGTTATCTGGCTGGTCTTCCGTCGGCAACACCGGTTCCGGCACTCGCCTGTTTCCGAAAAGTCGGCGCTGGCGGTACGGCGGTCGTCCAGCCCGCAGCTCCGCTGCCGGCGCTCTTAGCACTTACTCAAGTGTCACTTGCGTGCCGGCGACCTGTGGGCAAGGTAGAAGAACAATCTAGAGAACTTCTTGCAATTCGAATTTTCTGCTGGCAGAATTAGAACGGTCATTCTAGTTTGTTTGCAAAACGATGAAAAGTTCAGCTGTAGCGCGCCGCATTGAAGATCCCCGCCAGCAGGTTCTGGATACAGTGCTCACTCTGTTTAGCGAACACGGTTACTTCGCAACATCCGTGCAGGACATTAGTAGCGAGTCCGGGGTTAGCGTCGGTTCCATCTATCACCATTTTGGTGACAAGGAAGGGATCGCTCGCAGTTTGTACCACGCGCTCTCGGACCAAATGAGCAGCAGAATTTCGTGGATCAGCGCAAGACAGGGAACGGCGCATGACCAGTGTCGTGAAATTGTTAAGACGCTTTTTGAGATGGCCGAAGAAGAGCCGTTGGTCATGGACTTCATGCTTTACGCGAAGCACAAGGAATTTCTACCTGAAGAAAAGTCGATTTGCTCTTCGAAACCATTCGAACTGATGCGTACGATTGTCGCCGCAGGAATGGAGTCGGGGGAGATACGTCGCATGGATGTCATGGTGGCATCCACAAGTTTGTTTGGCGGACCCATACGGATGATCGTGGCACGCCTTGACGATGTCTTGCAGGCGCCGTTGCCTCACTACCTGGACGAGGTGTGGGAATGCGCATGGAAGTCGGTTGCCACCTGATCAAAGGCGGCATTTTTTTGCAGTAATTAGAACGAGCGTTCACTCTAGGAGACTCACCATGAAAAGTTTGGCCATCGTAGTTCGTGACGATTCATACGACAAAATTCTCACCCCGCTAGCCTTCGCCTATTTAACGGCGTCGGAAGGTACCCAGGTCGACATGCTGTTTGTCAATTGGGCGGTCAAGGCACTGACTGCGGAAGGCGCCGCCCAGCTTCATATTGATGGCCGCCACGCCGGAGAGGAAGCCAAAGTACGCGAAGGTGTCGCCAAGGCAGGTCTCCCGACCGAAATCTATGACGTGATCAAAGCCCTGAAATCCACCGGCAGCGTGAATTTCTACGCCTGCAGTCTGGCGGCCTCTATCTTTGGCGTTGACGAGACCAATCTGATACCCGAGGCAGAAGGCATTGTCGGCGCCGCCTGGTTTCTCAACGACAAAGCCGCCAAAGCCGATCACTATCAATACTTTTGAGGATTTCAGCCATGGATGAAATACAGGTTACTTCGACTCTCGATACCTCAGGCAAATGCTGCCCGATGCCCATGGTTGAAACCAACAAGGCCATCAAGTCATTGGCGGTCGGTGACGTGCTTGAAATCATCGCTACCGACGTCGGTACCCGCAAGGATATTCCTTCATGGTGCGAGCGAACCGGGCAGACCCTGTTGTCTTCAACGGATCAGGACAAGGTGTTTCGCTACTATGTCCGAAAAGATCGCTGAGCAGAACGAATACTGCCTCGGCTGCGTTTATTTTCCGCCGAACCTGCCGCGCCAGGCCTACGCTTTGGAGGATTGGCGAATTCTCCAGGCGCGGCGGTGTTCGTTTGAGTACACGCCAGAAGATACCGAGTGCCTGGCAACGCGAAAGACTAGCTGCGGCCTTGTCGAACTTAGCGACTCGTTGCAGAGAGGTGGTCCCGGTAGTTAGCGCTACTAGACAAGTGAAGACTCTGCTAACGCCACGGTTCGCGCTGCGGTCTGGCTGGGCGCGGCCACAAAGACGAACCAGCACCGCTTTATCTGAAAACGCCGCCACATTTCTAGGTGGGCATATCGACTATAACTGTCGGAATGGATGCTACCCGCGGCGGACCTAGTCGGCTGACACGGCGGAATATTTTGCTGGCGTTCAACCTAGCACTGTCCTGACGATAAATCTCTGCTCAGGCAAAGCGGCGGTTTTAGTGATTGCACAGCCCAAATCGCGGGCAGAGTTGCCAATTGGGGCGCGCCCATCGGCGTGTCTCTCCCGATTCCGTTCGGCGACATCACTCCGATATCTAAACATTTCACTTATGTAATGTTCAAGTCATGCTTTGGACAGGGGTGAATCCTTAGCCTGTGCAGCACGCCTTATAGATCGCGCCGGATGCCAGACACCCGCCTGCCTCGATCTTGTTGCCTGCTTTCACACTGGAGGATCTGCTCTCATGAAACAATGTTCACCCTTTTCCATCGCGCTTCCGGATCTGCCGCGCCGACGCTTCGTGCAAGGGCTTGCCGCCGGTGGC
>JALHNN010000140.1 GCA_022843505.1 Sulfuritalea sp. | reverse complement strand
CCCTGCCTCTTGCCATGCCAGACATAACGCGAGGGCTGGTCGGGGCCGTCGACCACGTGCGCGACATCCGCCAGATACACCGGCTTGCGCTCATAGACCCCGACCACCAGGCGCTTCACGTCGGCCGCCGATTCGATGTAGGTCCCCGTCTGCACCAGCAGTTCCTTGTTGCCGGCGACCAGGGCGCCGGCCGGCTGCGAGGCGTTGGACACCTGCAGCGCGGACTTGAGGTCCTGCGCCGTGATGCCATGCGCGTTCATGCGGTCGGCATCCATGACGACGCGGATCACATGGCCGGGACCGCCGATGGTGGCGACGTCGCGCGTGCCGGGAATGCGTTTCAGGTCGATCTCGGCGGCGCGCGCCACCTGCTGCATCTCGAAGGCCGACTTGGCGGGATCGTTACTGTGGAAGGTCAGCGTCACGATGGGCACGTCGTCGATGCCCTTGGGCTTGACGATGGGGTCGAGCACGCCGAGGTTGGGCGAGAGCCAGTCCTTGTGCGAATTGATGGTGTCGTAGAGGCGCACCAGGGCCTGGATCGGGTCCTCGCCGACCTCGTATTGCACCGTAATCACCGCCATGCCGGGACGCGACACGGAATACACGTGTTCGATGCCGGCGATGCGCGACAGCACCTGCTCGGCGGGGCGCGCCACGAGTGCCTCGACGTCGCGCGCCGCGGCGCCCGGGAAGGGCACGAAGACATTCGCCATGGTGACGTTGATCTGCGGCTCTTCCTCGCGCGGCGTGACCAGGGTGGCGCCGATGCCCAGCAACAACGCGATCAGGGCGACCAGCGGCGTCAGGGAGTTCCTGAGGAAATACGCGGCGATGCGGCCGGAGATACCCATACCCGTGCCCATGGACGGCTCCGGCTTAACGGGCGACGGCGGGAGCCGACTTGAGTTCGATGCCGGCCTTGAGCGGCGTCAGGCTGACGCGCTCGCCGGAGTTGACGCCGGCCAACACTTCGAGTTCGCCACCGGCGACCGCTTCACCCAGGCGCACCTGGCGCAGCCGCGCGCCGCCCTTGTCGTCAAGCACATACACGGCGGTGACCTCGCCCCGGCGCAAAACCGCGGCCGGCGGCACGGTCAGCTTCTTCGCCTGGCCGACGGTGAAGTGCGCCCGGGCGTAGCTGCCGGGCACCACGCCCTCGACGTTTTCCGCCAGGTAGAGACGGGCGGTTGCCGTGTGGCTGCGGGCATCGACCGTGGGCAGGATCTCGATCCGCTGCACCTCGATCCAGCGCCCGGTCTCGGGAAACTCGATGCGGGCGCGGGGCGACTTCTTCAGTTCCGCGAGTTTGTATTGGGGAAGACTGGCAATGACGCGCAGACCCTTGGGATCGAACACGGTCACCAGGGGCTTGCCCGGGCTTGCCATTTCGCCCGCTTCGGCATGGCGCTGGGCGACGATGCCGGAAATCGGCGCCGTCACCGTACCGTGCGACAGGCCGGCTCCCGCGGATGCGGCAGAGCCTTCTGCGGCCTTCCAGGCAGCGGCCGCCTGGTCCAGCGCCGCCTGGCTGACGAACTTCTGCGCATGGAGGCTTTTGGTGCGTTCATAGGCGGCGCGAGCCTGGGCCAGGGTGGCCTTGGCGGCGGCATCGGAGCCGGCCGCCTCGCGCGCATCGATGCGCATCAGGAGTTCGCCCTGCTTCACACGCTGGCCGGCATCGACACGCACGTTCAGGATGCGGCCGGCCACCTGGGCAGCGACCGTGGCCTGGCGCACCGCCTCGACGACGGCTTCGACGGGAAAGCCGAGGTCGACCTCGCGGGCCTGTAACACCACGCTCGCCGGCGCAACAGTCGCTGCCGCCGGTGCTGTCGGCGCCGACTCTGCGGTGCTTTGCATGCCTGGACTTGCGCTTCGCGCGCCGGCAAAAGAAAGGCTCGCCGGCGCAAGGCCGGCGAGGGAAACAAGGGCGGAGAGGAGGAGAGTGCCCTTGCGGAGGAGAGGATTCCGATTCACCATGAATATCAGTATATGCTTATATAGCTTCAATTTCAAGTCCCCTGAAGAATTCCCCACGCCGACGCCGATTGTCTCCCGGCCCGTTACCGGACACCGGCAATCAGCCGCAATTGACGGGAGTCAACGACTCGATGCTATCTCATGGCGCATCGTCCGCCAGCGCCAAATTATGAGTTTCATTTAAATATCAACAGTATACAGGGGAGACCATGAACAGAATCAAGCTATTGCCATCCCGCCGGACCTGCCTTGCCATTGCCTTGGTCCTGCCGCTCAGTCTGGGCGCCGCCATCGCCCAGGATCGCGCCAAGCCCGGTGTCAGCGACACCGAAATGAAATACCAGGCCGGCGATTCACCGCTGGGCAAGGTCGAGATGCACCAGAACATCAACCCCAAGGCGCCGCCGATGAGCAAGGCCGAATTCGACCAGGCCAAGGAAATCTATTTCCAGCGCTGCGCCGGCTGCCACGGCGTGCTGCGCAAGGGTGCCACCGGCAAGACATTGACCACCGACAAGACCCTGGCCTCCGGCACCGAATACCTCAAGGTCTTCATCAAGTACGGTTCTCCGCAGGGCATGCCCAACTGGGGCACCTCGGGCGAACTGACCGATGCCGAAGTCGACATGATGGCGCGCTACGTGCAACAGGAGCCGCCGACGCCGCCCGAATGGGGCATGAAGGAAATGATGGCCTCGCTCAAGGTCAGCGTGCCGCCCAGCCAGCGGCCGACGAAGAAGATGAACAATCTCGACCTCGACAACCTGTTCTCCGTCACCCTGCGCGACGCCGGCGAAATCGCCCTGATCGACGGCGCCAGCAAGAAGATCGTCAAGATCCTCAAGACCGGCTACGCGGTGCATATCTCGCGCATGTCGAAATCCGGCCGCTACCTGTACGTGATCGGCCGCGACGCGCGCATCAACCTGATCGACCTGTGGATGGCGGAACCCACCAATGTCGCCGAGATCAAGGTCGGCCTCGAAGCACGCTCGGTGGAAACCTCCAAGTACAAGGGCTTCGAGGACAAGTACGCGATCGCCGGCACCTACTGGCCGCCGCAGTTCGTGATCATGGAGGGCGAGACGCTGAAGCCGCTGAAGATCGAGTCGACCCGCGGCATGACCGTGGATACCCAGGAGTACCACCCGGAACCGCGCGTCGCCGCCATCGTCGGCTCGCACTACAACCCGGAGTTCATCGTCAATGCCAAGGAGACCGGCAAGATCCTGGTGGTCAATTACAAGGACCTCGACAACCTGAAGATCACCAGCATCAACGCCGCGCGCTTCCTGCATGACGGCGGCTTCGATTCGACGGGGCGCTACTTCATGGTCGCCGCCAACGCCTCGAACAAGATAGGCGTGGTCGATACCAAGGAGGACAAGCTGGCGGCCCTGATCGACGTCGGCAAGATCCCGCACCCGGGGCGCGGCGCCAACTTCGTCCATCCCAGGTTCGGCCCGGTGTGGGCCACCAGCCACCTCGGCGACGATACGGTGAGCCTGATCGGCACCGACCCGAAGAAGCACAAGGAGAACGCCTGGAAGGTGGTGCAAACACTCAAGGCCCAGGGCGGCGGTTCGCTGTTCATCAAGACCCATCCCAAATCGAAGAACCTCTGGGTCGACACGCCGCTGAACCCGGAAGCGGCGGTCAGCCAGTCGATCGCCGTGTTCGACATCAACAACCTGGAAAAGGGCTTCGAAGTGCTGCCGATCGGCGACTGGGCCGGCATCAAGGACGACGGCGCGAAGCGCATCGTGCAGCCGGAGTACAACAAGGCCGGCGACGAAGTCTGGTTCTCGGTCTGGAGTGCCAAGGACAAGACTTCGGCGCTGGTGGTGGTCGATGACAAGACCCGCAAGCTCAAGGCGGTGATCAAGGATCCGAAATTGATTACACCCACCGGCAAGTTCAACGTGCACAATACACAGCACGACGTGTATTGATCCGCGGCGGGAATTCCGCAGGCGAGACCCTCGTCTGCGGTTACCGCCCAGGGAGGACACATGCAAAGCACCATTCCATCGCAGATCACGCGCAACCTGCGCAAGACTCTCGGCGAACTGGCGCTGTTTGCCGACCTCGCACCGGCCCTGCTCGACGAGCTGGCGCAAGGTACCTGCAACGTCATCTACCAGAAAGGGCAGGCGATCTTTCGCGCCGGCGATCCGCCCACCCAGCTGTACGTGCTGGCCTCGGGCCAGGCCAAGATTTCCCTGACCTGTCGCCGCGGCAACGAACGCGTCCTCGAACTGGTGGACGCCGGCCAGGTCTTTGGCGAGGCCGAACTGTTCGTCCCCGGCCCCTACGTGGTTTCCGCCTACGCCATGAAACCGGCGCATGTCCTGGCGATACGTCGCGATACCCTGTTCCGCGTAATGGCGGCAGAGTCCAGCATCGCCCGCCACGTCATTGAAATGCTGGCCCGACGCCAGCTGGAAGCCGAGGCCGACCTGATTGCGCAGAACTCCTGGTCGCCCGGCCAGCGGCTGCTGGGCTACCTGATCGAGCTCGCGGGGCCGCGCCGCGGCACGGCAGGCGAAACCACGGTGACCCTGGAGACCAGCAAGAAGGTGCTGGCTTCGCGTTTCGACATGCAGCCGGAGACCCTCTCGCGCAACCTGCGCGACCTGACGGAAGCCGGCCTGATCGTCGTCGCCAGGAACCAGGTCACGCTGCGCAACGCGGAGATCGAGCGCCACCTGCTGACGCATCCCGATCCACGGCTGCTCGAAATAGGCAGTGTCCGTCGCGTCTGCCGTGGCGCCGACCGTCCCGCCGACGATCGGCGGCCGCGGCCCCGCGATCTCTGGTCGCAGTACAGGTGGATCAACGGCGCCGGCCGCCAGCGCGCCCTCTCCCAGCGCATGGCAAAATCCTGGCTGATGCTCGAACAGGGATTGCTGGCGCGCCAGTCGCGCCTGGTCCTGCGCCAATCGGTCAGCCTGTTCGACAGCCGGCTGCGTGAACTTGAAATGCGCAGCGCCGGCACCGAGAATCAGGCCACCTGTGCCGAGCTGTCACGCTTGTGGCCGCGCTACCGCGAGATCCTCGAGCTTCCGCCCAATCCGGCCGACGCCTACCGCCTGTATGCGATCGCCGAGGACGTCCTTGACGTCGCCGACCGGCTGGCGCGGGGCTTCGCCACGAGCGAAGGCACGCGCAAGGGCCAGCTGGTCAACCTGGCGGGCCGCGGACGGATGCTCTCGCAGCGCGCGGCCAAGCACTTCATGTTCCGCCAGATGGGCATCAAGGTCGCCAACTGCCGCTCCCAGCTCGACGCCGCCAACGCCGAGTTCGGCGCGACGCTGAACGAGCTCAGGGCGTCGGCGCCGGAAGCGCACGAGTTCGCCGCGCGGCTGGAGTCCTCGAGCAACCTGTGGCAGTTGTTCCGCTCGGCGATGGACGTCGACGATCCGGCGGATTTCCCCCTGGTTGCCCGCAAGGTCTTCCGCATCAGCGAAGACCTGCTGAATCGCACCGACGCGATGGTCGAGCTGTGCGTCGAGCTTCCGGCATCGAATGACGGGGCGGCAGGCCGCGCGACCGCCGCATGATCGCCTGCGGACCCTAGTCCGTCGGCTGCGCGCCCATCGCGTAGTCGGCCATCGCCGCCAGCACCGAATCCGCCTCGCCGACCGGCGCGGCGAGTACGATTTCCAGGCCCGTATGGCGGTCCATGGCATCCGCCGCCAGGCGCGGCAGGTCCTTCTTCACATGGCTGCCGGCGGCCATGAAGATCGGCACCACGACGATGGTGGTGGCACCCTGGTCGACCAGGCAGGCCACGCCCTCGTCGAAGGTCGGCCGCATCAGCTCGAGGAAGCCGGGTTCGACCAGGGCACGGGGGTCGCGCGCCTTGATGGCATCGCGTATGCGGTGGAAAGGCTCGGCCCATTCCGGGTTGCGGGCGCCGTGGCCGTAGAGCAGGATGGCTTTCATTTTTTCATCTCGGAATAGATATTGCGACATCCGGTTTCGCGCACGAACAGCACCGCGATCCAGCCGGCGACGGCAGAAGCCGCCATCAGCAGCAGGCCATTGTGCCAGTCCGCCGCCGAATAGATGCGCACCCCGGCCTCGACGCGACCGTCCCAGGTGCGTTCCATGAGCCAGCCCACGGCGGGTTGCAGGATCGCCGGACCGAAGAACACGCCCACATTCACCACGCTGGTGGCCATGCCCGACAGCAACGGCGGATTGACTTCCTTGGCCGCGGCCCAGGACAGGGTCAGGCCGGCGGTCGCCAGCCCCATCGCCGTGCACAGCGAATAGCTCATCCACCCGGCCTCGATGGCGCCCGACAGCCACAGCCCCCAGCCCAGCGCGTGGGCGCCGGACACGGCCAGCATCACCGGCTTGCGCCGCCCGACGCGGTCCGAGACATTGCCCCAGAGCATCGAGCCGATGGCAAAACCGATGAAGTAAATGCTCACATGGTTGGATGCCTCGGCCCGGTTCATGCCATGGATCTGGGTCAGGTAGGGCACGGCCCACAGCCCGGCGAAGGCGAAGAAGGCACCGGCCAGCCCGGCGTTGGCGAAAAAGCCGGGCCAGGTGGCGCGGTTCCTCATCACGGTCAATAGACCGGTCAGCCAGGCCGTGCGATCGACCTTGCCGGCCGGTGTATCGAGCACCCAGGCACGGGCGGCGAAGGCCATCAGCACCGAGAGTACGCCAACGACCACGAACACGGGTCTCCACCCGGCCGCCTGGGTCGCCCAGGCCAGCGGTGCGCCGGCGAGGATGGAACCGAGGTTGCCGATCAGCATGCACAGACCGGTGACCGAGGCGAAGCGCCGCTCCTCGAACCCGAGCGCGATGAGCTTGAGCATGGCGATGAAGGCGACGCTGACGCCGAGGCCGACCAGGGTGCGGCCAGCGAAGGCCAGTTCGAAACTCGGCGCCAGCCCGAACACGATGGCCCCGACGCCGGCCACCAGCCCGCCCCAGAACAG
>JALHNN010000139.1 GCA_022843505.1 Sulfuritalea sp. | reverse complement strand
ACCATTACGTGCCCAACCTGACCATCGGCCCGCTGGTCTGCGAGGCACTGAAGAAGCATGGCGTCACCGCCCCGATCGACGTACACCTGATGGTCAAGCCGGTGGATCGCATCATCCCCGACTTCGCCAAGGCCGGCGCCACCTACATCACCTTCCACCCGGAAGCCTCGGAACACGTCGATCGCACCATCGCCCTGATCCGGGAATGCGGCTGCAAGCCCGGCCTGGTGTTCAACCCGGCGACGCCGCTCGACGTCCTGGAATACACCCTGGACAAGCTCGACATGGTGCTGCTGATGAGCGTGAACCCCGGCTTCGGCGGACAGAAGTTCATCCCCTACGTGCTGGAAAAGGCACGCAAGGTGCGCCAGATGATAGCCGCGCGCGGCCTCGACGTCAGTCTCGAAATCGACGGCGGCGTCGGTCCGGCGAATATCCGCGAAGTGGCGCAGGCCGGGGTCGATACCTTTGTCGCCGGCTCGGCCGTGTTCGGCGCGGCGAAGGACAGCGACCCCAACCGTTACGACACCGTAATCGGCGCCTTGCGGGCCGAACTGGCCAAGGCCTGATCAGCCCTTTCCGAGGCGGCGCTTTGCCGCCAGCGCCTTTTTCAGCTGGCTGCGGACTTCGCCCAGTTCGCCCAGCATGGCCTCTATGTGGCGGCGGCGCGTATCGAGTTCGGTCATCGTCGCATCGATGCGGCCCACCAGGTATTCGAGCTGGGTTGCGTGCCCCTCGCCGTGGTCGCCATACAGCGACAATATGTGCTCGATCTCGGCCAGCGACATGCCCACCGCCTTGCCACGCAGGATCAGCCCCAACCGCACCCGGTCGCGCCGCGTGTAGGCGCGGCCGCCGTTGATGCGACGCGGCGCCAGCAGGCCCTTGTCCTCGTAGAAGCGGATCGCGCGCAGCGAGATGCCGTACTCCTGCGCCAGTTCGGTGATTCCGTAAAGCTCGTCGTCGGAAGGCGGCGTGACTGCCGGAACAGCTTGCCTGCGGGTTGCATTCATGGCGCCATCCTAGCAAGCCGGCATGCCGCATTCAAGACAATTATTTCCAAACAGGAACCATGTTGACGTTAACGTAAGCACTCGGTAGCATGGCCTGATCGACGCCGGCAAGGAGCACCGCGCATGAGCCAGTCCCCGCCCACCGAAGCTGAACCCTTTTCCGGCTACGCCAGCGTGCTGCGCCCCGGCCTGTTCGCCGGCGAGGTGCATTGGGTCACCGGCGGCGGCAGCGGCATCGGCCGCTGCGTCGCCCACGAGCTGGCGGCGCTGGGCGCCACGGTGATCCTCACCGGGCGCACCGAGGAAAAGCTGCAAAAGGTGGCCGCCGAGATCGCCGACGATGGCGGCCGCGCCGAGGTTTCCGCCTTCGACATCCGCGTCGAAGAGGCAGTCACCGGCGCGGTGAGCAACGCGGTGGCGAAGCACGGCCGCATCCATGGCCTGGTGAACAATGCCGGCGGCCAGTTTCCCGCGCCGCTGATGGCCATCGGCAAGAAGGGCTTCGAGACCGTGCTGGCCAACAACCTCACCGGCGGTTTCCTGATGATGCGCGAACTCTACCTGCAGTCCATGCAGGCCCACGGTGGCGCCGTCGTCAACATGACGGCCGACATGTGGAACGGCATGCCCGGCATGGGCCATTCGGGCGCGGCGCGCGCCGGCATGGCCAACCTGACCAAGACGGCGGCCGTGGAATGGGCGGCCAGCGGCGTGCGCGTGAATGCCGTGGCCCCGGGCTGGATCGCCTCCTCCGGCATGGACACCTACAAGGGCCCGGTGCGGGAAATGATTCCCAGGCTGAAGAAGCACGTGCCGCTGCGTCGCCTGGGCACCGAATCCGAAGTCAGCGCGGCTATCTGCTTCCTGCTCTCGCCCGGTGCGGCTTTCATCACCGGCGTCACGCTGGCGATCGACGGCGGCGCGCCGCTCGACACCCCGCTTTTCCCCATCGCCGACCACAGCCGCTCCGCGCCTTTCGACGGCTTCCATCGCAGCGTCATGCCCGACGTGCTGAAGGAGGACTGATGCCCGTCCTCGACACGCTGATCGACACCGCCTCGCCGGCCTTCGCCGCCAACGCCGCGCGCATGGCCGAACGCCTGGCCGAGGTGCGCGCCCTCGAAGCCAAGGTGCGCGAGGAATCGGCCTCCAAGCGCGACAAGTTCGAGAAGCGCGGCCAGCTGCTGCCGCGCGAGCGCGTGGCGCACCTGATCGACCGCGGCAGCGACTTCCTCGAGTTCTGTACGCTCGCCGGGCTGGGCATGCACGACGACGACGGCAAGGAGTCCGTGCTCGGCGGCGGCTCGATCATCGGCATCGGCACGGTGGCCGGCAAGCGCTGCGTGGTGCTGGCCAGCGACAGCGCGATCAAGGGCGGCACCATTCCGCCGATGGGCCTGAAGAAGAGCCTGCGCGCCCAGGAAATGGCGCGCGACAACCGCCTGCCGCTGATCTACCTGGTCGAAAGCGGCGGCGCCAACCTGATCTACCAGGCCGAGATCTTCATTGAGGGCGGGCGCAGCTTCGCCAACCAGGCGCGGCTCTCCGCCGCCGGCATTCCGCAGATTTCGGTGGTGCACGGCGCGTCGACTGCCGGCGGCGCCTACCTGCCGGGCCTTTCGGATTACGTGATCCTGGTGCGCGGGCGCTCCAGCATCTATCTCGCCGGCCCGCCGCTGGTGAAGGCCGCGATCGGCGAGGACAGCGACGAGGAAACCCTGGGCGGCGCCGAGACCCACGCCTCGGTCACGGGCCTGGGCGAATACCTCTGCGAAAACGACGCCCATGCGATCGCCACGGCACGCGAGGTGATGGACAAACTCAATTGGAACGCCGTTGCCCCAGCGCCGACTCTTGCCCCGCCCCGATACTCGCCGGATGAACTCCTCGGCCTGGTTCCCGCCGACGAGCGCGAGCCCTACGACGTGCGCGAAGTCATCGCCCGCCTGGTCGACGCCTCCGACTTCCTCGAATTCAAGGCGGCTTACGCGCCCGACACGGTCTGCGGCCACGCCCGCCTGCACGGGCACGCCGTCGGGATACTGGGCAACAACGGGCCGATCCAGCCCAATGGCTCGACCAAGGCCGCGCAGTTCATCCAGCTATGCGACCAGAGCGCAACGCCGCTGATCTTCCTGCAGAACACCACGGGCTACATGGTCGGCGCGGCAGCGGAACGCGCCGGCGCCATCAAGCACGGCTCGAAGATGATCCAGGCCGTGGCCAACGCGCGCGTGCCCAAGCTCACCGTGGTGCTCGGCGGCTCCTTCGGTGCCGGCAACTACGGCATGTGCGGGCGCGGCTTCGATCCGCGCTTCATCTTCGCCTGGCCCTCGGCGCGCACCGCCGTGATGGGAGCGGCGCAGGCGGCCAAGGTCATGGAGATCGTCGGCCGCGCCAAGCTCGAACGCGCCGGCCAACCGGCCAACGAGGCGGCGCTGGCGGCCATGAGCGAAGGCCTGCGCCGCCGGCTGGAGGCCGAATCGACGGCGCTGTTCGCCACCGCCCGGCTGTGGGACGACGGCATCATCGATCCGCGCGACACCCGCCGCATCCTCGGCCTTTGCCTCGACGTCTGCGCCGAGGGCGAAGCGCGTACCCTGCGACCGAATACCTTCGGCGTCGCCAGAATGTAAGGAGCCCCCATGCAACTCACCAGCGAACACCGCCAGCTTGCCGACACCGTGCTGCGCTTCGTGCGCGAACAGCTCAACCCGCATGTCGCCGAGTGGGAGGCCGCCGAGCAGTTCCCCTCGCACGAGGTATTCAGGAAACTCGGCGACCTGGGCCTGCTAGGCCTCAAGTACGACCCGGCCTACGGCGGCCAGGGGCTGGACTTCTCCTACTCGATGGTGATGGCCGAGGCCCTCGGCGATTGTGCCTGCGGCGGCGTGGCGATGGCCCACGGCGTGCGGACCGCCCTGGGCACCCCGGCGCGGGCGCGCTTCGGAACGGATGAGCTCAAGCGCGAGTTTCTCGCCCCGGCGATCGCCGGCGACGTCGTCGGCTGCATCGGCGTGTCGGAGCCCGGCGGCGGCTCCGACGTCGCCGCGGTGAAGACGACGGCAAAGAAGGACGGTGGCGACTACGTGATCAACGGCAGCAAGATGTGGATCACCAACGGCATGCAGGCGGACTGGTGCTGCCTGCTCGCCAACACCTCGGCCGAGGGCGGCCCCCACCGCAACAAGTCGCTGATCATGGTGCCGATGGACTCGCCCGGCATCAGCCGGCAGAAGATCATCAAGATCGGCATGGACGCTTCCGACACGGCGCAGATCTTTTTCGACGACGTCCGCGTGCCGCAGCGCAATGTCATCGGCCAGGAAGGCATGGGCTTCACCTACCAGATGCTGCAGTTCCAGGAGGAGCGTCTGTGGGGCGCGGCGAGCAGCCTGCGCATGATGGACAACACCATCGACCAGACCATCGCCTACACGCGCGAGCGCCAGGCCTTCGGCAAGTCCATCCTCGACAACCAGGTGGTGCATTTCCGCCTCGCCGAACTGCGCACCGAGGTCGAAGCCCTGCGCGCCCTGACCTGGCGCGCCGTCGAGGAATACATCGGCGGCAAGGATGTGACACGGCTGGCCTCGATGGCCAAGCTGAAATGCGGGCGGCTCGACCGCGAGGTGGCGGATGCCTGCCTGCAGTACTGGGGCGGCATGGGCTACACCTGGGACAATCCCGTCTCGCGCGCCTGGCGCGACGGGCGCCTGGTGTCGATCGGCGGCGGCGCCGACGAGGTGATGCTGGGCATCATCTGCAAGATCGAGGGCACGTTGCCGCGTCCATGAGTTTCCGAACAATACTCGTCGCCAATCGCGGGGAGATCGCCTGCCGCGTCATGCGCACGGCGCGCACGCTGGGCTATCGCACGGTCGCCGTGTATTCCGACGCCGACGCCGGAACGCCACACGTGGTCATGGCCGACGAGGCAGTGCGCATCGGCCCCGCGCTCGCCGCCGAGTCCTACCTGAACGTCGCCGTTATCCTCGACGCCGCGCAACGAACCGGAGCCGATGCCGTGCATCCCGGCTACGGCTTCCTCAGCGAGAACGCCGCCTTCGCCCAGGCCTGCGCCGATGCCGGGATGGTGTTCATCGGCCCGCCGGCGGCGGCCATCGCCGCCATGGGCGACAAGGCCGGCGCCAAGCGCCGCATGATCGCGGCCGGGGTGCCGACCGTGCCCGGCTATCCCGGTGACGAACAAGGCGACGAACGCCTGATCGCCGAAGCGGAAGCACTCGGCTTCCCCTTGCTGGTCAAGGCCGTTGCCGGCGGCGGCGGCCGCGGCATGCGGCTGGCCGGTTCCGCGGCGGAACTGCCCGAGGCCCTGGCCGGCGCGCGGCGCGAAGCGCTGGCGGCCTTCGGCGATGCGACGCTGATGCTGGAGCGCCTGATAACGCAGGGACGCCACATCGAGATCCAGGTCTTCGCCGATGCCCACGGCAATGCCCTGCACCTGGGCGAGCGCGATTGCACCGCCCAGCGCCGCCGGCAAAAGGTGATCGAGGAAGCGCCCTCGCCCATCGTGACGGCGACCATGCGCGAATCCATGGGGCGCGATGCCGTGGCCGCCGCGCTGGCCGTCGGCTATCGCGGCGCCGGCACCGTCGAGTTCATCGTCGACGCTGAACTCAAACACTACTTCCTCGAGATGAACACGCGGCTCCAGGTCGAGCATCCGGTCACCGAAATGATCACCGGGCTGGACCTCGTCGAATGGCAGTTGCGCGTCGCCGCCGGCGAAGCGCTGCCGCTGCGTCAGGAGCAGATCCGCTTCGAAGGACACGCCATCGAGGCGCGCCTGTATGCCGAGGATCCCTGTGCCGGCTTTGCGCCGCAGACCGGCACCGTCCTGCATTTCCGCCCCGAGGACGCACTGCGGACGGGCGTACGAATCGATGCCGGCATCGTCCAGGGCGGCAAGGTGACGCCTCACTATGACCCGATGCTGGCGAAGGTGATCGCGCATGGGTGCAACCGCGACGACGCCATCCGGCGCCTGATCGCGGCACTGGAGGATGCGCCCCTGCTGGGCGTGGCCAACAACGGCCGCGTCCTGCGCGACCTCCTCGACCACGAGCGCTTTCGCGGCGCGTCGCTGCACACGGCGCTGCTGGACGAATGGGCGGCAGGTGACGAACCCATCCTGCAAGGTCCCCGGCCGACGGAGGACGACTGGCAGTTGGCGGCGGCCCTGTTTGCCGGGCAGTCTGGCTGGCGACCGGCCAGCGTCGCAGACTTCGAGTTGACGCTTAGCTGTGGAGACGAAACGCGAAGAGTCGGCGCCCACACTACGGCGATCGAATGGGCAATCGACGCCCACGGCCGCCTGCGCTACACCCACGACGGCATCACCCGCCACGCAACCATGCATTGCGACGGCGACACGCTCCACCTTGCACGCGACGCGGCGGTCTTCGTCTTCCGCGAAGCCTCGCCGCTGCCGGCGGCCGAAAAGCGCAACGACCCCGCCGTCGCCCGCGCCGGCGTCGCCGGCACGGTCGCCCGCCTGGAAGTCGGCGCCGGCGACACGGTGGAAGCGGGGCAGACGCTGGCCGTGATCGAGGCCATGAAAATGGAAATGCGCGTCACCGCCGGCGCCAACGGCATTGTCTCCGCGGTGCGCGTACTCGCCGGCACCCAGGTGGAGGCTGGCGCGATACTGATGGAACTGGAGATCGAGGAAGCCCCATGCCTGCCAACGACAAAGCCATCCTGACCTGCGCCCTGACCGGCGTGCTGACCGACCCGCAGCAGCACCCGGTGCCGGTGACGCCGGAGCAGATGGCGGCCTCGGCGCGCGAGGCCTTCGATGCCGGCGCCAGCATCATGCACGTGCATCTGCGCCAGCAGGCGCCGGGCAAGGGCCACCTGCCCTCCTGGGACCCAGACGTCGCCGCACGCATCGTCGACGCCATCCGCGCCGCCTGCCCGGGCGTGATCATCAACCTGACCACCGGCGTGATCGGCGCCGACATCTCCGGTCCGGCCGCCTGCATCCGCCGC
>JALHNN010000138.1:3030-7074 GCA_022843505.1 Sulfuritalea sp. | reverse complement strand
GCGAAGCGACGGTGAAGCTTGCCGACGGCAACAGCTACACGGCCCGCCTGGTAGGCACCAGCCCGCGCCACGACATCGCGGTGCTGCGCATCGACACGGGTTTTCGCAAGCCGGAAGCGGTACCGCTGGGCAGCAGCCGCGAGCTGCGGGTCGGGCAGAAGGTGTTCGCCATCGGCAATCCCTTCGGCCTCGACTGGACGCTGACCAGCGGCATCATCTCCGCGCTCGACCGTTCGCTGTCCGGTGATCGCGGCGGCAGCATCCACCACCTGATCCAGACCGATGCCGCGATCAATCCCGGCAACTCCGGCGGCCCCCTGCTCGATTCGGCCGGGCGCCTGATCGGCATCAATACCGCGATCTACAGCCCGAGCGGGGCCAGCGCCGGGATCGGCTTTGCCGTGCCGGTGGATACCGTGAACCGCGTGGTTCCGCAACTGATCCGGCATGGACGCTACCTGCGGCCGACCCTGGGCATCGAGACCGACGACCGGCTCAATGAGCGCATCCTCGCCGTACTGGGGCTGCGCGGCGTGGCCGTGCTCGCCGTCGCCCCGGGGTCCGCCGCCGAGGCTGCCGGCCTGCGCGGCGTGACCATTTCGCGCGGCGACCTGACGCCGGGCGACGTGATCATTACCGTGGATGGCAGAAAAGTCGACGGCACGGACAGGCTCGGCGCGATACTTGACGAAATGAAGGTGGGCGATACGGTGCGACTCGGCGTCGTGCGCCAGGGCCGCCAACGCGAATTCGCAGTGAAACTGCAGGCTGGGGACGATCGATGAGACAACATCTGGACGAACTGCTGGAACGCATACAGACGCTGCAGGAGGACGTCGAGGAGGAATACCGCCAGCGACGCGAGGAACTCCTGCGCCGGCGCGCGGCCCTGGCCGAGGAATTCCTCCGCACGCAACGCCGCTACAAGATCGGCCTGCTGCGCTTCCTGGTGCGGACGCGCTTTCTCGTCGCCTTGACGGCACCGGTCATCTACCTGGGCTGGATCCCCTTCCTGCTGATGGACCTGTTCGTCACGATCTACCAGACGATCTGCTTCCCGATCTACCGCATTCCCCGAGTCAAGCGATCCGAATACATCGTCTTCGACCGCGAGGAACTGCCCTACCTCAACCTGATCGAGAAGTTCAACTGCTTCTATTGCTCCTACGGCAACGGCGTCGCCGCCTACACCCGCGAGGTCGCGGCGCGCACCGAGCAGTACTGGTGTCCGATCAAGTATGCGCGGCGCATCAAGGGCGCCCACGAGCGCTACCCGCGCTTCTTCGACTACGGCGATGCCGAAGCCTTCCGCCAGGGCCTCAATCGCCTGCGCCGGGATTACGAAAACTAGCCGAGCTTCAGGCGCGCCGAGAGCTGGGCCTGGTCCAGCCGGTACAGCGCGTCGAGGAAGCCGGTCTGGAAGCTGCCCGGCCCCGCCGCCCCGGCGCCGGCGATCTCGCCGGTGACGCCCATCACGCCCATGGCGTGGGTCGCCGCCGCAAAGCGGTCGGGATTGACGGCAAGGAGGGCACCGGTGATCGCACTCGCCGTACAGCCCATGCCGGTGACCCGCGGCATCAGCGCATGGCCGTTGGCGACGCGCGCCACGCGCGTGCCGTCGGTGATCAGGTCCACCGGCCCGCTGACCGAGACCACGCAACCGGCCGAACGGGCCAACTCCCCGGCATCGGCGGCCACGTCATCCGGGGCGTCCTGCGAATCGACCCCCTTGGTGTTGCCGCCCGAATGCAGCAGGGCCCGAATCTCCGAGGCATTGCCACGGATCACCGCGGGCCGGACTTCGCGCACCAGGCGCTGCGCCGTCTCCGTGCGGTAGGCGGTCGCGCCGCAGCCGACGGGATCGAGCACGATGCCAATCCCCCGGTCCCGGGCAACCCGCCCCGCCTTGAACATGGACTCTACCCAGTGCGTGCTGAGCGTACCGATGTTGATCACCAGGGCCTGGGCGATGCGGGCCATGTCCTCGGCCTCATCCAATGCATGGGCCATCACCGGCGAAGCGCCGATCGCCAGCAGGGCATTGGCGGTCGTGTTCATGACCACGTAGTTAGTGATGTTCAGCACCAGCGGTGCCTGCGCGCGAATTTTCTGCACATCTTCCCAGACCATGAAGTGTTTCCTCCCCGATTCCCGTGACGGCGGCCGGCAAGACTACACGGACCCCGGCCGGATTTCCAGGTGACGGGAGCCCCGGTCCGCAGGGTACTATCCGCCTTCGCCCCTGCCCATAGCCATCGCCGCATGCCCAAAGAAGACAAGGAACAGCCGCGCTACGCCGTCGTCGCCGCGGTCCAGCTGCCCAACATCAGCGACGCCGAATTCGAATCCTCGCTCGCCGAACTGCGCGACCTGGCCAAGACCCTGGGTTTCGAAATCACGGCCACCTTTACCCAGAAGCGCGCCAGTTTCGACGCCGGGGCCTACCTCGGCAGCGGCAAGCGCGAGGAAATCCGCGCCTTCGTCGACAGCGAACCCCTGCCCGGCAGCTTCGACCCGGGCCGCCATGCCGCCGCCGATGTCGAGGCCGGACGCATCGAGGCCATCCTGATCGACCACGAGATCTCGCCCTCCCAGGCGCGCAACCTGGAGAAGGAAGTCGGAGCCGAGGTAATGGACCGCACCATGGTCATCCTCGAGATCTTCCATCGCCACGCGACCTCCCGCGCCGCGCGCGCCCAGGTCGAGATCGCTCGCCTCGGCTACATGGCGCCGCGCCTGCGGGAAATGGCCAAGCTGGCCGGCCCCCAGGGACGCCAGCGCAGCGGCACCGGCGGCCGCGGCGCCGGCGAATCGCACACCGAGATGGACCGGCGCAAGATCCGCGACCGCATCGCCGAATTGCAGCAGGAAATCCTCGCCATGGACGCCGAGCGCACGACCCAGCGCGCGCGTCGCCTGGAACGCCAGAACCTCGCCACCGTGGCCCTGGTCGGCTACACCAACGCCGGCAAGTCGACCCTGATGCGGGCGCTCACGGGAAGCGACGTGCTGGTCGAAAACAAGCTGTTCGCCACGCTGGACACCACGGTGCGCGCGCTGCAGCCGGAGAGCCGCCCGCGCGTGCTGGTCAGCGACACCGTCGGCTTCATCAAGAACCTGCCCCACGGCCTGGTCGCCTCCTTCAAGTCCACCCTCGAGGAAGCGCTCGACGCTTCCCTGCTGCTCCACGTCATCGACGCCAGCGATCCCGGCTTCGCCCGCCAACTCGATGTCACCGACAAGGTGCTGGCCGAGATCGGCGCCGCGGAGGTACCGCGCCTGCGCATTTTCAACAAGATCGACAACCTGGACCCTCGCGGCGACACCTCGGCCCAGGCCGCGCGCGAGGCGGAACTGCGCGCCGCCTTTCCCGGCTGCATCGTCATGAGCGCGCGCCGCGCCGGCGATGTCGCGCAACTGCGCGCGGCGATCATCGAGTTCTTCCAGCAGGGCCAGGTCGAAGCCGAACTGTTCCTGCCCTGGTCGGCCCAGCAACAGCGCAACCGCATCTTCGCCAGTTGCGAAGTGCTCGAGGAACGGGCCGACGAGCACGGCGCAGTGCTGCGCGTGCGCGGCCCCAGCGCGACGGTGGCCACGCTGCAGGCGCAGCTTGCCAGGACCTGAGCCACCGACGGCACCCGCCCCGCGCATCCCCGGCGGCGCCGATGGCGTAGAGTAGCCGGCATATGCACGATCCGCGTTCCATGCCCCTCCCCGCGATGCCGCTGCGGAATGCCCTGAGCGGCCCGGAACTCTGGCCGTCGCTGCGCAACGCCCTGTGGGTGTTCGCGCTTTTCGCGGCCAGCGTCATTGCCGTCAGGCAGCATGCGAGCCAGATCCAGGGCCTGCTGGCGGACCATGCGGTCCTTGGCGTCGCCGCCTTTCTGCTCACCTCGGCCATCGCCGTGCTGATGCCCCTGCTGACCAACCTGCCGCTGGTACCGGCCGCGGTCGTATCCTGGGGCCCCTGGCTGACGGCAGCATTGCTGCTGACGGGCTGGATCATCGGCGCCGTACTGGCCTTTGCCCTCGGCCGCCATGCGC
>JALHNN010000138.1:0-3020 GCA_022843505.1 Sulfuritalea sp. | reverse complement strand
ACAGCGCCACGCCGCCAACGACCGCCTGATCCATCCGCGACATCGCCTGCTGTCGCTGGTGCTGCTGCGCATGACCTTTCCCGTGGATGTGCTCTCCTACTCCCTGGGCCTGTTCAGCCGCAGCACGACGGCCACCGAGAACCTGCTTTCGACCACGCTGGGCGCAGCCCCCTTCGCCCTGCTGTTCGCGCTCCTGCCCACCCTGCCCCCGACGTCGCAACTCGCCATCCTCGCCGCTTCGGTGCTGGCATTCATCATTTATGCGCGCTGGGTATGGCGCGATCCGCGCCGGGTACAATGAACGGCGGCGGCGATACGGCGCCGACTCCAACCCCCTGGTCAAGTCATCCATCCCGAAAGGAAGCACCATGCGCGCCCTGATCTCCCTGCTGCTGTTCGTCTTTGCCACCGGCGTCTCCGCCGCCTCCAAGGAGGAAATCAATGCCGAGGTGCGCCAGGCTCTGAACAACTTCAAGAAGCAGACCAGCGCCGGCCACGAGCTTTCCGGCAAGGCCTCGGGCATGCTGGTCTTCCCCAATGTGATCAAGGCGGGTGTCGGCATCGGCGGCGAATACGGCGAAGGCGCGCTGCTGGTCAAGGGCAAGACCGTCGGCTACTACAACATTGCCGCCGCCTCGATCGGCTTTCAGCTCGGCGCCCAGGCGCGCAGCCAGATCGTGCTCTTCATGACCGACAAGGCGCTGGCCGACTTCCGCAAGAGCGAAGGCTGGAAGGCCGGCGTCGACGGCAGCGTGGCGCTCGCCACCCTGGGCGCCGGCGGCGCCCTCGACACCGAAACCGCCAAGCAGCCCATCATCGGCTTCATCTTTTCGAACAAGGGCCTGATGTACAACCTGACCTTCGAAGGCTCGAAGATCACGCGCATCGACAAATAGGCAGCGGACGGCGTCAGGTCGGTGCCTGGATCGCCGTGCCTCCAGCGCCGACTTCTTGCAGGGTCTCTTTCACGCTCCCAGGGCTGCGCAGCGCCGTGCCGATCAGCGCTTGAGGTGGGAAACGTTGGCGACCATGAATTCCGCCAGCCGCTTGTCATGGTCGACGATGTGCGTCAGGAAACTGAACTGCTTTCTGAGGATCTCCGAGTCCTTGCCCAGGTTCGGATCCAGCGTGGCCGACTTCATGCGCTCGACAATCTGGAGCATTTCCTGGTGCACCCGCTTGTGGTCATCCAGTTCGGGAAAGCCGGTGATGCGCATCAGGGCTTCCTCGACCGTGAAATGGAAACGCAGGAGCTCGTGGAGCCTGACCACGATGTAGTGCACGATGTGCCACTTGTCGCGCGCCTCGAGCGCCTCGAGAACAGCGGCGGCGGTCTCCTCGATTTCCCTGTGCTGGTTGTCGATTTCTTCAATGCCGGTGAGGTATTCGGGGTCCATGGGGCTGTCCTGGGCTCGGGGAGGCGGGATTGTAATATGCGGGGACCTCGCGCAGCGCGTAACGGCCGCGCGGAATGAAACCCGTCCGACAGGCGTATACCGCCTATAACAGTTTCCCCGACCCGACAGCCCATGAGCCATCGCGACGCCATCATTGCCGAGATCCCGCGCCTGCGCCGCTATGCGCGCGCGCTGACCGGCGATGGCCATCGGGCTGACGACCTGGTGCAGGACACGCTGGAACGCGCCCTGGAAAAATGGCGTCTTTGGCAGCAGGAGCGGGAACTGCGCCCCTGGCTTTTTTCCATCATGCACAACCTGCACGTCGATGGCCGCCGCCGCGACCATCGCGTCGATTACCGCGGCGACGACGACCTGCCGCTGCCGGCGCAGCGTGCCAGCCAGCAGGACGCCCTCGAACTGCGCGACCTGGACCGGGCGTTGGCCCTGCTGCCCCAGGAGCAACGCGAAGTGCTGCTGCTGGTCGCCCTCGAAGAACTGAGCTACGCCGAAGTCGCCCGGACCTTGAACATCCCCCAGGGCACCGTGATGTCGCGCCTGTCGCGCGCCCGCGCCCGCTTCAAACTCCTGCTGGCAGGCGAGGCACCGCCCCTGCTGAAAGTGGTCAGCCCATGAACACGCCGATTTCCCAGGACGACCTCCATGCCTATGCCGATGGCCGGCTCGATGGCGTGCGCCTGACCCAGGTCGAGACCTGGCTCGCCGCCCACCCGGAGCACCGCGCCGACGTCGAGGAATGGCGTGCACAGTCGGCCTCGCTGCATCGCGGCTACGACCGAGTGCTCGACGAACCGCTTCCCGCCCGCCTGCTGCCGCCGGCCAACGCCCCGCGCTGGATCGAGCTGCGCAAGCTGGCGGCGGTGGCCTGGGTCGCGCTCGGCGCGATGATCGGCTTCGCCGTCCGCGACCAGACCCTGCCGACACCGGACAAGGTAGCGGCCGCATCCCTGCCGCGCCAGGCGGCGATCGCCCATGCCGTCTTCGTGCCCGAGGTCCGCCACCCGGTCGAGGTCGGCGCCGACCAGGAAGCCCACCTCGTGGCCTGGCTCTCCAAGCGACTGGGCGCGCCGCTCAAGGCGCCCCAGCTCGACTTGGCTGGCTACGCGCTGGTCGGTGGCCGCCTGCTGGCCGGCGACGGCGGCGAAGTGGCGCAGTTCATGTACGAGAACGCCGAGAAGAAGCGGCTCACCCTGTATGTGCGCCGCGAAGCGCCCAAGGCCGCCGACACCGCCTTCCGTTACGCCAAGGAGAACGGAATCGACGTCTTCTACTGGACCGACAGCCGCTTCGGCTACGCCCTTTCAGGCAGCACCGGACGGGAAGACATGCTGCGGCTGGGTAGCCTGGTGTACCGGCAGTTCGGCACCTAGGCGGCACCGTATAAGTACTTATTGCAACGCAACAACTACACAGTAAGATAGTGACGTTCGCTTAGGGAGCGTCGTCACATGACCACGGTTCAGGCCAGTACCACCGACTACATCGAAAACCGCACCTTCGACGAGATCGAGGTCGGCGACAGCGCGAGCCTGGTGCGCACGCTGCGCCAGGAAGACATCCAGATGTACGCCATCATGTCCGGCGACATCAATCCCTCGCACG
>JALHNN010000137.1 GCA_022843505.1 Sulfuritalea sp. | reverse complement strand
CGATGTATTTGTCGATCAACCCGCGAAAGGGCACGATCATCGGCTCCATCTGCGACAGGTAGGAATTCAGAAAGTCGAAGTTCTCCTGCGGTGTCATGGTTTCCGACAGTCCGGTGAAATTCCGGATGTCGGCAAACAGAATGGTCAGCTTGCGCTCGGTCTGCATGCCCAAGCGGACCGCGCGCACGTTGTCGATCGACAGGAATTGCAGGAACTCCTTCGGCACGAAACGGCCGAAGGCCTTTTCGGTATCCACGAGTTGCTGGCGAACACCGGCGAGTTCCGACCGCAGCCTTTCAAGCTCGGCCTGCAGCGCAACCGGCCCGGCGTCTGGAATTGCGTCGTCGCTCAATTGCCTGGAACCACTGGGGAAAAGGACATCGAACCGCGTCGAAGGCCCGACCGAACGCAAAGCCTCGCCAGTCCCCGCTGCGGACATTGATTCCGGCTTCGTGATCAATCCTGCCTCAGACCCCTGCGCCCCGCCGGATCAGGCGGGGCGTCGCGGCATTATCCAACAAGGTGGAGGCGCTCGGGTCCTTCGGACTCGGTGAAGAAGCTACCCGGCTTCTGGTTCTCGGCCAGCAGCCTGCCGAAATCCTCGGCGCTGACGCCTTGCGAAAAACGGTAGCCTTGCAGCACGTCGCAACGGGCACGGCGCAGGAAACTCACCTGACTGGCAGACTCGACGCCGGCAGCGACCACCTTCAGGTTGAGGGCGTGGGCCATGGCAATGATGGTTCGCGTGATTGCCAGGGCTTCGGCATCGTTCGGCGTATCCTGGATGAAGGAACGGTCGATCTTCACTGCATCGATGGGAAAGCGGTTGAGATAGCTCAGGCTTGAATAGCCGGTGCCGAAGTTGTCCATCGACAGCGTGAGTCCCAGGTCATTCAGGCGATGCAGCAGGGTCAGTCCGGCCGGGGCGTCGCGCATCAGGGTTGCCTCGGAGATCTCCAGGTTCAGGTAGCGCGATTCGAAGTTCAGTTCCTTCATCATCGCGTCGAGCTTCTCGACCGCCATCTCGTCCGCCGTCTGGGCGGAACAGTAATTGACCGCGATGAACAACTCGCTGTCGAACTCCTTGCGCCACGCGATGTTGTTCTCCAGCGCCGTGCGCATCACCCAGTCGCCGACGCGCACCGCCAGCCCCGCTTCCTCCAGCATGGGAACGAAGAATTCGGGACTGACATAACCGGCTTCCGGCCGGAACCACCGCAACAGGGCCTCGGCGCCGATGATGCGCCCCGTTTCGCCGGAGATCAGGGGCTGGAAAAAGACCTTCAGCTCATCGCGCTCGATCGCCCGATGCAAGCGCTCCCGCAGCTTGGTCTTCTCGGAGAGCTTTTCATTCGTCTGCGGGAAGCGATATGTATTGCCGCCGCTTTCGGCGGCCAGATACATCGCGGCATCCGCACTTTTGGTCAGGGCCTCCGCATCCTCGCCGTCACGCGGATACACGGCGATGCCGATGCTGGCGGAAACAAAATGCGCGGCGTCGGCGACATACAGCGCCCGTCCAAGTTCCTGCTGAATGCGACCTGCGGCAGCGGCGGCATCATCGGGCGACCCGATGTCAGCCAGCACGATCGCAAACTCGTCACCGCCGAGTCGGGCGACGCAATGGCCGGGATCGACCGAAGCCAGGAGCCTTCCGGCAACCTCTTGCAACAGGGTGTCGCCGGCAGCATGTCCCACCGACTTGTTGATCTGGTCGAAACGGTCCAGGTCGATCAGCATCAGGGCCGTGCAACGCTTGTTGCGCCTTGCGGCGATGATGGATTGCTCGAAGCGATCGCTGAAAAGAATGCGGTTGGGAAGCGAAGTCAGGGCATCGTAGTGAGCGAGAAACTGCATCCGCTTCTTGATCGTCTTGTGCACGGTGATCTCGGAAAACACGGCGACGTAATTCACGATCTCGCCGGCCTCGTTCTTCACCGCGCTGATATTCATCCACTCGACGATGACTTCGCCATCCTTGCGGCGGTTGCGGATCTCGCCATGCCACTCGCCGCGATTCATCAGCGAACGCCACATGTTGCTGTAAAACGCCTTGTCCTGCTGCCCCGAGTTGAGCAGATTCGGCGTCTGACCGGCTACTTCGTCCGCGGAATAGCCGGTGATTTCCGAAAAGCGCCGATTGACCATCAGTATCTTGTTGTCGCGATCGGTGATCATCACGCCTTCGGCGCTGTTCTCGAAAACGTGGGCGGCGAGTTCGAGCTTGCGCTCGGCGTTCTGGCGGGCGCGCTCCTGTTCCAGCGCCTCGAGCGCATGTGAAAGATTCTCGGCCAGGCTCGCCAGCAGGCCCTGCTCCTCGGTGTCGGCGAGGTCCTCGGTCAGGCCGACGATGCAGATCCCGCCTGCGACAGCGCCGGAAATCCGTAGCGGCAGGTGCGCCAATCCCTGCGACTCGAATCCGGCCGGCATATCGGCCGCAAGGGTCCGGTCACATCCGGCGAGGGATGGATAGAAGCTGCAGCGTGCCGGGTCGAATTCACCGTCTGCGCCCCGGCAACAGGAATCCGAACGCAGGGCATCGGTGATGCGGGAGGCGATCTCCGGGTGCTCTCCGACCACCACCATCGCGGGAAGCTGATCCTCGTGCGCATACACCCAGGCCAGCGGGAAGCCGCCGCTTTCATGGAGCGTCTCGACCGTTTCCTGGATCAGGGTTTGCGAGCAGCGCGTGCGCAGGATCGCTTCATTGGTCTGGCTGACGACGGCCAAGGTACGGTTCAGCCGCAGGACGTGGCGCTGGGCCGCCTTTTGTTCGGTCACGTCGAGCAGGATGCCCACGATGCCGCCGACTTCGGTCTGGGTGGTCGAAAACACCGCCTTGAAGAACATTACGTCCTTCATCGAGCCGTCGGCGCATCTCACGGTGGCGTCATAGGTCTGCCTACCACCTGCCGCAAGCAGTTCCCTGTCGGCCTTGTCGTAGCCCGCTGCAAGTTCCGGCGGAGCGATGTCGAAAACCGTCTTGCCGATGAGTTCGGCCGCAGGCGTACCGTAAAAGTCCTCAAACGCCTGATTGACGCCGATGTAGCGCAGATTCGCGTCCTTGAAGAACACCGGACTCGGAATCGCCGCCAGCAGCTGTTCGACGAAGTTGAGGTTCTCGGTGAGCGCCTCGTCCAGATGTCTGCGCGTGGTGATGTCCTCACCGATGCTCAGCACATGAGACGCCTTGCCCGACCCGTCGTGCAGCGCAATCTTGCGCATCTTTACCCAGCGAGCGGGTTCACCCGGCGCCTGGATTTTCTGTTCCGGGATCTCGACCACGCCGCTCTCGCGAATCGCCGCGAGATCGGACTCCGTGTCGTCCTCAGCCTCTCCGCCGCGAAACAGCTCGCGGCTCGACTGCCCAAGCAGCTTCGCCTTCGACTGGCCAAGCAGGTTTTCGCCGAACTGGTTGACGCGAACCACCTTGAGATCGCTGGCCCGCTTGAGCACGATCATGTTCGGGATATGTTCGAAGATGGAATCGAGGAGCGCATGCGACTCCTTCAATTCAGCTTCCGTCCTGGCGCGCAAATCGACTTCAGACTTGAGTATCTCCTTGTCGAGGGAGAGCTGCAATGTCCGCAGGGCAACCTGCTCCCTCAACTCGGCTGAACGGCGCAGAAGCAGGTAGGCCAGAAAACCGACCAGCAATCCACCGACAACCAGCAAGGCCAGTTCCGCTGAGGCCACAGGTGGCGCGTACCACGCGGCCGGAGGACTGATCCGCAAGCGGATCAGGTGGCCGGGGGCAAACTGCGCCTCACTGACAATCGGGCTTTCGGTCAAGGAGTCGCCAAACCTTGCCAGCGAAACCTCCTGTCTTGCCTTGCCGACCAAGGCGTCAAGCCGCACTGCGTACCCGCCGCTGGCAAGTTCACGAAGCCCAAGAGCGCCGACCAGCTTTTCGTTGGGAATGGAGACCGAAAGCTGCCCCCACCTGGCACCGGGATTTCCTCCCTCGTCCAGAAACAGGCTGCGGCGGGCGACAATCGAATGCCCTTCGATCGATACCGCGATGGCGCCACCGGCAGCAAAGCGGAGATTCGCGGCCCCGGCTTGGGGCAGACGGGGAAGCGCAGCCGCAGGGAGCGGGGAGACGGATACCTGGCCGGGGCTTGTCGAATTCAATTCGAAAGCGGTTCCGTATTCCGTTTCAAGCCTCACGCTGCCCAGCAGCGCCTGGGTTGCCAATGACTCGCGGGCCACAGCCAACCACTGGTCCGGCGAAGCCTGCGGCGTCAGCGCGCTGGCAAGTACGCCGGTAACTGCAAGCCCCTGTTCGACAAGCGACTCGGCCAGCGCCAGCTTGACGTGCAGATCCCTGGCCACATCTTCCGTTCGGGGATTAAGGCCGTGGTGATCCCGCGCGTAGTAGGCGCCAACCGGCACCACGAACAGGATCGCAGCAAGCAGCGAAACCAAGGCGGCCCGGAGCCTGTCGGGGACCAGTTTGCTGAGCTTGATTACCAAGTCTGGCAAAATTATTCCAATAAATGAGAAAACTGGGCTGCGGATTCACCACCGAACAATCCGGTCCGTTGACCGCTACGCGCCGGCCAGAGCGGGTGGTTCAGCTCGGGAGGGGCAAACGCAACAGCGATGCGACGAATGTAGCAAAATTGAAGCCTAAAACAAAATCATTCCCATCTCGCCAATCGTATGGCAACGGGCAGGACACCGCCCAGTCCGGCGACAGGATGAAAAAAGGGGCGTTGCCGCCCCTTTTTTTCCGCGTTGGACCGGATCAGCCTTTCTTGGCCCAGGCCACGCAGTAGCCCTTCGGAGAAACCTCGGTGTCGCCCGGGAAAATCTTGCAGCCGCCGAGATCGGTGGCGGTCTTGCCGGGGACGAACTGCACGCAGTTTGCGCAGTTCTTGTCACCTTCGGGGGTGTCCTTGTACTTCATGGAAGCGCGCATCGCGTCATTCTTGGCAGCGATGGCAACGACGGGAATCATGGCGAGGGCGGCGCCGCCCAGCTTGAGCATGTTACGACGAGACTGATCCATTGAGATTTTCTCCAGTGAAATACCCCCAAAACCCGGGGGCCGGGCGCAACTCTAGCAAATAACGTGTCCGATCGGAAACCGTTGACCTGATCTGTTCAATTTCGTTCGCTACAGCCGGAGGATCGGACTTGAACGGCAATCCGAAATGCAGCGCAAGCGCTAATGCGCCGGCCCCTTTCCCTGTTGCGGAACGCTGTGACACCGTTCGCAGGAAAAAAATGTGATGAACGCCACCCGATCGTGGCACATGCCGCAATACCTGCCGCGAAAGATCTCGTTCATCGACACCGGGTTGGCACCGGCTTGCGCCAGGAACGGAGACGGATGGCAACTCGCGCAATCCAGCCACAAGGTGTGGGATTCGTGCGGGAAGAGCACGTAGGGCATCTCCTTTGTATTGCGCATCACCACGTCGAGCTTGAGAACGTTCATCTTCGCGTCTGCCGACAGTCCGGCGCGCGGAACAATAGCCCCGGAGCGGAGCGCTGCCATCCAGTCGGGAAACCCAACCGCATCCTTCTTCAGGTGTCGTGTGGCTTCATCGATGGTCTGCAGCCGCCCCAGATCCGGATTCGATGCATCATGTATCGGGTTCTGCTCGAGCGCCTGGCGCGCCGGATGCTGCTCCGCGGCCTGGTTTGCGGTCCGTCGATCCGGTTCTGGCTCAACCGGCCGCACGTTCGGCGCCGCCTTGAGCGCTGCCAGTAGTCCACCGGGACCTGCGGCTGCCGCCGTTCCGACAAAGGCGGGGATCAACAGGAACAGCAGCACGAATCGAAGCGGGCGAAACGGAACACCGGTCCGCATCGATCTCGCCGACGGCGGCCGCGAACCCCTGTTGCGGTTACACCAGGAAGGCATGCCCTCCGGCGCCCGTCGCCTACTTGATCCCGCGCAGGTGGGCGACTCCGCCGTAGCTCCCGACCCAGAGTTCGCCATCCGCCGTGGAGGTCATCGCGAACACATTGTTGGCAAACAATCCATCCGTCATGGTCAGCGCCTTGGAGAACTTGCCGTTCTGCCAGCGGGTGAGGCCATTGTTGGTGCCGACCCACAACTGCCCCTTGGGATCGATGTGCAGGGAAAACACGTGATTCCCCGGCAGCCCTTCGGCAGTGGTGTAGCTGGTCCAGCGACGGCCGTCGAACCTGGCCAGTCCCCCACCCCACGTACCGGCAAAGACCTGCCCCTTTGCATCGACGGCAAGGGCCACGACATAGTTCGGGTTGTAGGCGACGTCCACATCCTTGAGGCCCATTTCCTCCTTCTGCTTGGCATGGTGTACCGACTGCTTGCCCGGATCGCTCTTGAACGCGATATCCTTCTTCACCCGATCGTACGAGGCACCGAGACCCTTGGCGTGGTTCCAGTTTTCCCAGCGGTTCTTGGCGAAACGCGCCATCCCGCCTTCGGTCGCCAGCCATATATCGCCGTTGAGACCTTCGGCGAGTCCGTAAACCCAGTCGTTGGGCAAACCGCCATTGGTGTTATCGACGGTGAAGAGATCCCACTTGCTGCGATCGTCGAGATCGCCGCCGCGCACGCGATTGGCGCCCGACCAGGTCGCGATCCAGATGTCGCCGTTCTTCGCCGTGAGCACGCCATAGACAAAGGCATCGCCAAGGCCTTCCGGAACATTGTAGGTCTGCCACTTGCCCGTCTTCTCGTCGAGCAGCGACAAGCCTCCGCCGTAGGTGCCGACCGCAATCCGGCCTTTGACGCGGCCCACATAGAACATGCCGTTCGACAGAAGACCGCTGGTGGTGTCGAGCAATTTGGCAGAATCGTCCTTGGAATCGTAGCGGACAACGCCTCCGGTAGTCCCGACCCAGAGGACGCTCCCGTCCCGGTACATCGACTTGACGTTCTTGCCGCCTACGCGGAAATGGGTGAACTTCGTCACAGGATCGGACTTGGCCTTCGCGGCCGCCATCGCCGGCGCAGCAGGAGTCTGCGCAGTTCCTGTCGGAGCCTGCCCGGGGACGGCAGCCGGTCGCGTCTGCGCGAACGCGCCACCTGTCGCAAGCAGGGTCAGCAACCACGCGGCCCCACTCAGAACCGACCTGGCA
>JALHNN010000136.1 GCA_022843505.1 Sulfuritalea sp. | reverse complement strand
GATCCCGCTGCGGCGCTTTTCCAGTGCCGCGCTCAATGCCCTGCGCCAGCATGCCTGGGAGGGCGGCTACGCCGAACTCAAGGCGGCGGTGAAGTCCCTGGCACTGGCCAGCCTGGGCGAGGAGATCGGCGAGGACGAGACCCTGCAGCTGCTGGCTCCGGCCGGCGAACCCTCGCTGGTGCCGGCGGGCCTGGCGCCGGAGGTCATCGAGCTGCCGCTGCGCGAGGCGCGCGAGGCCTTCGAGCGCATGTATTTCGGATACCACCTGGCCAAGGACGGCGGCAACATGACCCGCCTGGCGGAAAAGACCGGACTGGAACGCACCCACCTGTACCGCAAGCTGAAAGATCTCGGACTCCGTTAGGCCAGACACCATGAGAATCATCATCCTCGGCGCCGGCCAGGTCGGCGCTTCCGTGGCCGAGGCGCTCTCCTCGGAAGCCAACGACATCACCATCGTCGACCAGAGTCGGGAAGCGCTGGGCGACCTCGCCGACCGCCTCGACGTGCGCACCCTGGTCGGCAACGGCGCGCTGCCCTCGGTGCTGAAGAACGCCGGCATGGACGATGCCGACATGCTGGTGGCGGTGACCCAGTCGGATTCGACCAACCTGGTGGCCTGCAAGATCGCGCGCAGCGTGTTCAACGTCACCACCCGCGTCGCGCGGCTGCGCTCGGCCGACTACCTCGATGACAAGAGCCTGCTCGACGACGAGCATTTCGCCGTGACCCACGCGATCTGCCCGGAGCAGGAGATCACCGACTACATCGCGCGCCTGATCGATTTCCCCGAGGCGCTGCAGGTGCTCGAGTTCGCCGACGGCCGCGTGACCCTGGTCTGCGTGCGCGCCTACGAGGGTGGCCTGCTGGTCGGCAAGCCGATCAAGACCATGCGCGAGCATCTGCCATCCGCGATCGATGCCCGCATCGCCGCCATCTTCCGCGAGCACCAGTCGGTGGATCCCGAAGGCAACACCACCATCGAGGCGGGCGACGAGGTCTTCGTCCTGGCGGCGAGGGAGCACATCCGCGCCGTGATGGGCGAGCTGAGGCGCATGCTGAAGCCGGTGCGGCGCGTCATGATCGCCGGCGGCGGCAACATCGGCTCGCGCGTGGCGGCGGCGCTCGAGTCCGACCACGAAGTCAAGGTGATCGAGCGCGATCCTGCGCGTGCCGAGCAAGTGGCGACCAGGCTGCAGCGCAGCCTGGTGCTGCACGGCGAAGCCACCGACGAGAACGTATTGGCGCAGGAGAACATCGACGAGATGGACATGTTCCTCGCCCTGACCAACGACGACGAAGACAACATCATGGCCGCGTCGCTGGCCAAGCGCCTCGGCTGCAAGCGCGTGCTGGCGCTGATCAACCGCCGCGCCTACGCCGACATGGTGCAGGGCGGACCGATCGACATCGGCCTCTCGCCGGCGCAGGTCTCGATCGGTTCGCTGCTGACCTTCTGCCGCCGCGGCGACGTGGCGAGGGTGCATAGCCTGCGCCGGGGCGCCGCCGAGGCCCTCGAACTGGTGGTGCATGGCGACCGCAACAGCAGCAAGGTGGTCGGTCGGCGCATCGATGAATTGCCGGTGATCAAGGGCGCCCACATCGGCGCCATCGTGCGCGATACCGGCGAACTCGCGGTGGTGCAAAGAGAGGGCTTTCTGATCGACGAGAAGCGCGCCAGGGTGATCATTCCCCACCACGACACGGTGATCGAGGAAAACGATCACGTCATCGTCTTCTGCGTGCGCAAGCGCGAAGTGCCGCAGGTAGAGAAGCTGTTCCAGGTCGGCTTCCAGTTCCTCTGAGTCGCGCCTGGCCGGCGATGAACCGCTTCTATCCCCTGGTTCGCGTCTTCGGCGCGCTGCTGATGGGCTTCGCGTTGTGCCTGGCGGTGCCCATGGGCTTGTCGTGGTACCTCGGCGACGGAGCGCACTCGGCCTTCGACGAAGCTTTCCTGCTGACCCTGGCCACTGGCGCCGGGCTGTTCTTCGCCGCGCGCCGCGAAAAGCGCGAACTCAAGGTGCGCGACGGCTTCCTGCTGGTGGTGGTGATCTGGACCCTGCTGCCGGTGTTCGCCGCGCTGCCGCTGATCCTGCAATTGAAGATCTCCTTCACCGATGCCTACTTCGAGGCCATGTCGGGGCTGACCGCGACGGGCTCGACGGTGCTCACCGGGCTCGACCAACTGCCGATGTCGATCAATTTCTGGCGCACCTTCATGCACTGGATCGGCGGCATGGGCGTGGTGGTGCTGGCGGTCGCCATCCTGCCGCTCTTGGGCATCGGCGGCCGGCAGATGTTCAAGGCGGAGACGCCGGGGCCGATGAAGGAATCCGGCCTGACGCCGCGCATCGCCGAAACCGCCAAGGGCCTGTGGAAGGTGTATTTCATGTTCACAGTGTTGTGCGCTCTGGCCTACTGGCATGCCGGCATGGAGGGCTGGGACGCGCTGATGCACGCCTTCAGTACCATGGGACTGGGCGGCTTCTCGACGCGCGATGCCAGCCTGGCCTACTACAACAGCCTGGAGATCGAACTCATCGCCATCGTCTTCGCGCTGATCTCCGGCATCAACTACGCGACGCACTACATGGCCTTCGCCGGCCGCAGCTTCGCGCCCTACCGGCGTGATCCGGAGGCGCCCTATTTCCTCGGCGTTCTGGCGCTCAGCACCGTGGCGCTGAGCGCTTACCTGATGTACCTTGACGTCTTCGCCGATGCCATGTCGGCGCTGCGCTATGTCGCTTTCCACGTCGTCTCGCTGTCGACCTCGCTCGGCCTGGCGACCACCGACTACGGCCAGTGGCCGATGTTCGCCCAGCTCTGGATGCTGTTCCTCGGCAGCTTCGCGGCCTGCTCGGGCTCGACCGGGGGCGGCATCAAGATGATCCGCGCCATGATCCTCTACAAGCAGGTGTATCGCGAACTGGTGCTGGCCATGCACCCGCGCGCCGTGTATCCGGCGCGCATCGCCGGCGCACCGGTGACGCCGCAGATCATCGCCGCGGTGATGGCCTTCGGTTTCATCTACATGGTCAGCATCGTCAGCCTGACGCTCCTGATGTCCGCCAGCGGGCTGGACATCCTGACCGGCTTCTCGGCCGTGGTGGCGACCATCAACAACACCGGCCCGGGCCTTAACCTGGTCGGGCCGGCCTCGAACTTCGGTGTGCTGAGCGACTTCCAGACCTGGCTGTGCAGTTTCGCCATGCTGCTCGGCCGGCTGGAGATTTTCACCCTGCTGGTAGTCCTGACGCCCGCCTTCTGGAGGCGCTGAACGCATGTCGCCCTACTATCCGGTGATCCGCGTCTTCGGCGTCCTGCTGGCCTGCTTTTCGCTGACCATGCTGGTGCCGCTGCTGTTTTCCCACGCCGTTCACGACGGCGCCGAGACCGCCTACGACGAGGCGGCGCTGATCAGCCTGATGGTCGGCCTCGGCCTGTGGTGGACGGCGCGCCGGCACACCGAGGACCTCAAGGTCCGCGACGGCTTCCTGCTGGTGGCGCTGGTCTGGGCGCTGCTGCCGGTGTTCGCCTGCCTGCCCTTCATCCTGCAACTGCAGCTTTCCTTCACCGACGCCTACTTCGAGGCCATGTCGGGGCTGACCACCACCGGGGCGACGGTGATCTCGGGGCTGGATGCGCTGCCGCCCTCGATCAACCTCTGGCGCGGCATGCTGGTCTGGCTGGGCGGCATGGGCCTCATCGTGCTGGCGGTTGCCGTGCTGCCGCTGCTGGGAATCGGCGGCCGGCAGATGTTCAAGGCCGAGACGCCGGGGCCGATGAAGGATTCCAGCCTGACGCCGCGCATGGCCGAGACCGCCAAGGGCCTGTGGGTGGTGTATGGCATCGTCACCCTGCTGTGCATCCTGTCCTTCCGCTGGGCCGGCATGAGCTGGTTCGACGCCGTGATGCATTCCTTCACCACCATGGGCCTGGGCGGCTTTTCCAGCCACGACGCCAGCTTCGGCCACTGGAATTCGCCGCTGATCGAGGGCATCACCGTCGTATTCATGCTGATCGCCGGCTTGAATTTCGCCACGCTGTTTCTTGCCGTGCGCGGCCGCAGCCTGATGCCCTACGCCCACGATCCCGAAGCACGCTATTTTCTTGGGGTGACGCTTTCCAGCGTGCTGGGCATTGCCGTCTACCTGCATTGGCAGGGCGTGTATCCGGAGTTCGCCACGGCGCTGCGGCACGCGGCCTTCAACGTCGTGTCGATCGCCACCACCACCGGCTTTGCCAGCGTCGACTACAACGCCTGGCCGATCTTCGCCCCGCTGTGGATGCTGTTCCTCTGCAGCTTCGCCACCAGCGCCGGCTCCACCGGCGGCGGCATCAAGATGATGCGCGCCATCATCCTCTACAAGCAGGTGTATCGCGAACTGCTGAGGGCGATGCATCCGAAAGCGGTGTGGCCGGTGCGCGTGGGCGGTGGGGCGGTGCCGCAGGACATCCTTACCGCGGTGCTGGCCTTCGGCTTCGCCTACATGTGCATCCTCGTTTCGCTGACCCTGCTGATGACCTTTTCGGGGCTCGACATCCTGACGGCCTTCACCGCCGTGGTGGCCACGGTGAACAACACCGGCCCGGGCCTGAACCAGGTCGGGCCCTCGACCACCTACGAAGTCCTGACCGATTTCCAGACCTGGGTCTGCAGTTTCGCCATGCTGCTCGGCCGGCTGGAGATTTTTACCCTGCTGGTGGTGCTGACGCCGGCCTTCTGGCGGCGCTAGTTTCAGGGTTCGGAAGTCGGGAATCAGGAATCAGCAAGGACCTCGCCGCCAAGTCCCGCTAAACTCCGATCCCTGATCCTCGATCCCGATGCCAGCCATGTCGCCGACCGCCCGCCCCAAGAACGACAACTTTCTCCGCGCGCTGCTGCGCCAGCCCGTCGACTACACCCCGGTCTGGCTGATGCGACAGGCCGGCCGCTACCTGCCGGAGTACAACGAGACGCGGCGCCGCGCCGGCAGCTTTCTGCAGCTGTGCAAGAACCCTCAGCTGGCCTGCGAGGTCACGCTGCAGCCGCTGGCGCGCTTTGAACTCGACGCCGCGATCCTGTTTTCCGACATCCTCACTGTGCCCGATGCGATGGGGCTGGGCCTGTATTTCGCCGAGGGCGAGGGGCCGAAGTTCGAGCGTCCGCTGCGCGAGGAATGGGCGATCCGCGACCTGACGGCGCCCGATCCGAACGTCCACCTGCGTTACGTCATGGATGCGGTCGCCGAGATCCGCCGCGCCCTGCATGGCTCGGTGCCGCTGATCGGCTTCACCGGCAGTCCGTGGACCCTGGCCTGCTACATGGTCGAGGGTGGCTCCGGATCGGCCACGGACTATCGCACGATCAAGACCATGCTTTACGATCGCCCCGACCTCTTGCACCACATCCTCGATGTGACGACGAAGGCGGTGACCGACTACCTGAACGCCCAGATTGCTTCGGGCGCCCAGGCCGTGATGATTTTCGATTCCTGGGGCGGTGTGCTCTCGCACGCGGCCTATCGCGAGTTTTCGCTGGCCTACATGCAGCGCATCGTCGCCGGCTTGACGCGTGTGGCCCAGGGCGAGCGGGTTCCCTGCATCATCTTTACCAAGGGTGGCGGGCAGTGGCTGGAGGCCATTGCCGATACCGGCTGCGACGCCGTGGGCCTGGACTGGACCACGGATCTGGGCGAGGCGCGCCGCCGCGTCGGCGACCGCGTGGCGCTGCAGGGAAATTTCGATCCCATGGCCTTGTTCGGTTCGCCGGACAAGGTCGCCGCCGAGGCCAGGCGCGTGCTCGACAGCTATGCAACCGATCCCGCCGAGGCCCGGCAAGCCGGCGGCCACGTCTTCAATCTGGGCCACGGCATCTCCCAGTTCAGCCCCCCGGAGAACGTGAAAATTCTGGTTGACACCGTGCATAGCCACAGCCGGCGGGCATCCGCGCGGGGCTGATACGCGAAGCCCCGCTGGCTCTGGCTTGGCGCGTATCGCATCGGGGAGAGGGCCGTCCGCCAAGGCCTTCCGGGGAGGGCAAAAACGCCATCGACCCCTTGACTTATTCACAGAAATCGGCAGACCCCTGTAGTTCCCGCAAAAACACCGCGCCGCTCCGAATGACATTTGTAAGCCTCTGATATAAAAGCAATAAATATTGCTCAAATATTGCACAGCGATGAAAAACGCTTGCCCGGACGATAACTTAGGCTGCGGCCGCATTCCTTACCCACAAAGTTATCCACAGATTTTGTGGGTAAGCCCAATTGTCTTCTGTGCCAATGCCTTGAGCCGATTTGGCAAGGTAATCTCGAAGATTGTTTGGCAAGCGTTTGAGCCGGCATGAACATCCTTCGGATCGCCCTCGATCTGCCGCTGCCGAGGCTTTTCGACTACCTGGCCAGCGACTCTGACGAAAGCGATATCGGTCGCCGGGCTACTGTCCCGTTTGGCAAGGGTTCAAAGACCGGAGTGATCGTAGGGTTCGCCACGGCGAGCGAGCAACCCCTGGACAAACTCAAACCCGTGACGGCGATCCTGCGCGACATGCCTGCCCTGCCTGCGGACTGGCTGGCCCTGTGCGAGTTCTGTGCGCGGTATTACCAGTCGCCGCTCGGCGAAGTCACCGCCTTTGCCCTGCCACCCATGCTGCGGCGCGGAAAGCTGCCGCGGATGCCGAAGGCCGAGGCCCGGCTCGCCGTGGCGCCGGCGCCGACTGCCGGGGATGCCGCCCAGGACGACATGGACATGTCATCCGCGCCGGCGGCACGGCCGGCCCTGCTGGCTGCCCAGCAGGCGGCTGTGGCTGCGATTGCCGCCGCTTCCGGCTTCGAGGTATTCCTCCTTCACGGCGTCACCGGCAGCGGCAAGACCGAGGTCTATCTGAGGGCGATCGACGCCGTGCTGGCGCAGGGGGGACAGGCCTTGATGCTGGTGCCGGAGATCGCCCTGACGCCGCAACTCGAAGGCCGCGTCGGCGCCCGCTTCCCGACGGCGCGCATCGTCTGCGCCAACAGCGGCATGGCCGATGCGGCGCGCGCGCGCGGCTTCCTCGAGGCGCTGTCGGGCCGTGCCGACATCGTGCTCGGCACCCGGCTGGCGGTTTTCATCCCGCTG
>JALHNN010000135.1 GCA_022843505.1 Sulfuritalea sp. | reverse complement strand
GATGCCCGACTTCGACATCGACTTCTGCCAGGAAGGCCGCGACCGCGTCATCGACTACGTGAAGAAGAAGTACGGCGCCCATGCCGTGTCGCAGATCGCCACCTTCGGCACCATGGCGGCCAAGGCGGTGATCCGCGACGTCGGCCGCGTGCTCGACCTCGGCTTCAATTTCGTCGACCAGTTCGCCAAGCTGATCCCCAATGAGCTTGGCATCACGCTGGAAAAGGCGCTGGAGCAGGAACCGGCGATCCGGCAGCGCATCGACAACGAGGAGGAGGTCGCCGAGCTGTGGGCCCTGGCGCTCAGGCTCGAGGGCCTGACGCGCAACGTCGGCATGCATGCCGGCGGCGTGCTGATCGCGCCCGGCAAGCTGACCGACTTCTGTCCGCTCTACGCCGCGGCCGGCGCCGACTCGGTGGTCTCGCAGTTCGACAAGGACGACGTCGAGAAGGCGGGCCTGGTCAAGTTCGACTTCCTCGGCCTGCGCACGCTGACCATCCTCGACGAGGCCGTGCGCCTGGTCAAGGAAGTGGAAGGCGTGGACATCGACCTCGCCACGCTGCCGCTGGACGATCGCGCGACCTACGACGCGGTGTTCAAGACCGCCAACACCACGGCGGTATTCCAGTTCGAGTCCGGGGGCATGAAGGACACCCTGGTGCAGGCCAAACCGGACCGCCTGGAAGACCTGATCGCCCTGAACGCCTTGTACCGGCCGGGGCCGATGGACTTCATCCCGACCTTCATCGCCAGAAAGCACGGCCGCGAGCGGGTCGTGTACCCGCACCCCTGCCTGGAGCCCGTGCTGGCCACGACCTACGGCATCATGGTATACCAGGAACAGGTGATGCAGACGGCCCAGGTCGCGGCCCGCTACAGCCTGGGCGGCGCCGACCTGCTGCGTCGCGCCATGGGCAAGAAGAAGCCCGAGGAAATGGCCAAGCAGCGCGAGATCTTCGTCGCCGGCGCGGCCGAGAACAACATCGGCGCCGACAAGGCCAACGAGATCTTCGACACCATGGAGAAGTTCGCCGGCTACGGCTTCAACACGTCGCACGCCGCCGCCTCCCCCCTGGTCGCCTACCACACGGGCTGGCTCAAGCAGCATTTCCCGGCCGCCTTCGCCGCGGCGACGCTGTCGTCGGAAATGGCCAACACCGACAAGGTGCAGTTCTTCTGGAAGGATGCCATCGACAACGGCCTGGCTTTCCTGCCGCCGGACATCAACGCCAGCGGCATCCGCTTCCGGCCGACCGACGCCCGGACCATCCGCTATGGCCTCGGCGCCATCAAGGGCACGGGCGAGGCCGCGCTCTCGGTGATCCTCAAGGCGCGTGAGGCGGGCGGCCCCTTCCGCGACCTGTTCGATTTCTGCCGCCGCATCGACAAGCGCGTGGTCAATCGCCGCGTCATCGAGGCGCTGATCCGCGCCGGCGCCTTCGACAGCGTCGACGACCATCGCGCCAAGCTGCTGGCCTCGACCGGCGCCGCGCTGGAAGTGGCCGAACAGGCCGAGCGCAACGCCCTGCAGGGCGGACTGTTCGACATGGGCGGCGGCGCCCAGGAAGACACCGTGCACTATGTCGAGGTGCCGCGCTGGGGCGAGCGAGAGCGCTTGATGCAGGAAAAGCCGGCGCTGGGCTTCTTCTTCTCCGGCCATCCCTACCATGCCTATGCCGGCGAACTGGGCGCCTTCGTAAAGCGCCGCCTGGGGCAGCTCGAGCCGCAGCGCGAACCGGTGCTGCTGGCCGGCGTGGTGATGTCCACGCGAACCCAGATGACGCGGCGCGGCAAGATGGCCGTGGTCCTGCTCGACGATGGCACCACCCAGCTCGAAATCACCGTGTTCAACGAGCTGTGGGAGGCCGAGCGCGCCAAGATCAGGGAAGACGAATTGCTGCTGGTCGAAGGCAAGGTGCAGAAGGACGATTTCAGCGGCGGCCTGCGCGTCTCGGCGGACAAGCTCCATACCCTGGCCGAGGCGCGCGGCCGCTACGCGCGCGGCCTGCGGCTGACGATGAACGGCGGCTCCGACGCCAAACGCCTGCAGGCGCTGCTGGCGCCCTTCCGCAACGGCCCCTGCCCGGTGCGCCTGTCCTATCGCAACGGCGACGCCATGGCCGAGCTGCCGCTGCCCGAAAGCTGGCGCGTGCGGCTCGATGACGCCCTGCTGGCCGGGCTCACCGACTGGCTCAAACCCGAAAACGTGAAGGTGCTGTACTCATGATCACCGTGATCGACGACAAGCTGCTCGACGAGGTCTGCGCCGAGGCCGCCGCCAGTCCGCGCCGGCGCAAGAACCGCAACTTCCACCCGCGCGATGACCATCCCGGGCATCGCCTGCTCAACGCCCTGATGGCCGACACCTACATCCCGCCCCATCGGCATCTCGACCCGAACAAGGACGAGACCTACGTCGTGCTGCGCGGCCTGCTCGGGCTGGTGGAGTTCGACGATGCCGGCGCGGTGACGCGAATACTGAAAGTCGGCGCTGGAGGCACGGCGATCGGGGTCGATGTCGCCCACGGCACCTGGCATACCGCGGTGGCGCTGGAAGACAGCACGGTGTTCCTCGAAGCCAAGGCCGGCCCCTACCTGCCGCTCACGGCCGAGGAGATGGCGCCCTGGGCGCCGGCGGAAAGCGCGACCGGCGCGGCCGCCTACCTTGAGGGCTTGAAGGGCTTGTTCGCGCGCTGAAGCGGGTTCGGGCGGCAGGCCGCGCCCGCGGCAGGCGTCCTCCCGTCGAAGGAATTCCTTGGGATCAGCGGGGCCAACCGGCAATTGACCCGGCTCGGGGCGTCGGGGATACTGCAACGCGTAGCCGCGATGACACCCACCCCTTGCCTGCCGATCCGCCTGCCTTGTCGCCCCGCTCCTACAGACGCCTGACACTGCTGCTGGGCCTGCTGCTGGCCCTGCTGGCATCTCCGGTCCGCGCGCTGGCGCCGGTCCCGGTTTTCGTCCTGCATTCCTACAGCCAGGAGTACCCATGGACCCGCGGCCAGCACCAGGGCTTCATGCAGACGCTCGCCGCCGACCCGGCGCGTGCCTACGATGTGCGCGTCGAGTACCTGGATACCAAGCATGTCGCCTATGACGCCGCCTATGCGCGCCATACGGCCGACTACCTGCGCGCCAAATACGCCGGCCAGAAGCCCGCAGCGATCTACGTGTCCGACGACAATGCCTTGATCTTCGCACTGGATCACCTGCCGTCGCTTTTCCCCGGCACACCCCTGTTCTTTTCCGGCGTGAATGACTACGGGGTCCGGCGCCGCATCAATCCGGATCGTGTCACAGGGGTCTTCGAAAACAAGGAAATCGCCCCCAACCTGGCCCTGATGCGAAAAATTGCCGCAGACGAGCAGGACATCGTGGTGATCGGCGATGCCAGCGAGACCTATCGCGCCATCGCCACCGAGATCCGCGCCGCGCTCACGCGCGAGCCCGGCATCCGCGCCACCTTCGTTGCCGCCAACCGCCTCGACACGCTCCTCGATGGCCTGCGCAGGGCACGCGGGCGCATCGTCTTCCTCACCACCCTGGGCGGCGTGGCCGATGCCGCGGGCCGCACGTTGACCCTGCAGGAGACCATGGAGGCTATCGTCAGGGCGGGCGACTTCACCGTCATCAGCATGGAGGACGCCTACCTTCAGCCCGGTGTGCTCGGCGGCTGGGTGACCAGCGGGCCGCAGCAGGGATCAAATGCGGCCAGGCTGCTGCGCCGCCACCTTGATGGCGCGGCGCTGAAGACCCTGGAGCCCGTCGAAAAGAGCCCCAACGAGTATGTTTTCGACGCCGCGCAACTGGCGCGCCTCGGCCTTGTGCTGCCGGAGGGAATCGCCCGCCAGGCACGGCTGATCAACGTCCAGCCGAGCTTCTACGAAGTCAACCGGACCCTGGTAGTCGGCATCATCTACGGGCTGCTGGCGCTGCTGGTCCTCGGCCTGGTCGCAGCGCTGGCGGTCTATGCCCGCAAGAACCGGGAAATCTTGGCCACCACCAACCAGTTGCGGGAAAGCGAGCACCGCTTCCGCACGCTGTTCGAGTCCTCCGCCGACCCGGTCTGGATCATCGACGGTAATCGCTTCGTCGACTGCAACCAGGCGGCGATCGCCATGCTGCGCCATGGCGACAAATCCTCGGTGATCGACAAGCATCCGGCGCAGCATTCACCGGAATTCCAGCCCGATGGCGAGCGCTCCCATGACAAGGCCGAGCGCATGCTGGCAATCGCCCGCGCCAGCGGACTCAACCGCTTCGAGTGGCTGCATGCGCGGGCCGACGGATCCCGCTTCTTTGCCGAAGTCACCCTGTCGGCGATCCGGCTGGGGGAACGCCAGGTGATCTATTGCGTCTGGCGCGACATCACCGACCGCAAGAAGGCCGAAGCGGAACTGCAGGAAAGCAAGGAGCGCCTCGAGGCCGCGGCATCGGCCGGCATCGTCGGCATCTGGGATTGGGACATTCCCGCCGACCGCCTGGTCTGGGACCAGGTGATGTATCGGCTGTACGGCATTCGCGAGGGACAGTTCGGCGGCGCCTACGCGGCCTGGACCGCCGCCCTGCATGCCGAGGACCGGGCCCGGGTCGAGGCCGACATCCAGGCCGCGCTGCGCGGCGAGCGGGAATATGCTCCCGAGTTCCGCGTCGTCTGGCCCGACGGCTCGGTGCATTACCTGAAGGCGGCCTCGCGCACCAGCTTCGACGAGCAGGGCCGGCCGGTGCGCATGGTCGGCGTCAATTACGACGTGACGGCGCAAAAGACCGTCGAGCAGACGCTGGAGCGCCGCGTCGCCGAGCGCACCACCGACCTGGACAGGGCGCGCCAGGCGGCAGAGGCGGCCAACGTCGCCAAGAGCGCCTTCCTCGCCAACATGAGCCACGAGATCCGCACGCCGCTGAACGCAATTACCGGCATGGCCTACATGATCCGCAGCGGCGGCCTGAACCCGAAGCAGGCCGGGCAGTTGCGCAAACTGGAGGACGCCAGCAACCACCTGCTCGCCGTACTCAACGCCATCCTCGAACTGTCCAAGATCGAGGCCGGCAAGTTCGACATCGAGGACGAGGAGCTCCGCCTGGAAAACATTTTCAGCGGCGTCGTCTCCATGCTGCACGACCGCGCCCAGGCCAAGCAGCTGCGCCTGGTCATCGACATCCCCCCCCTGCCGGCGGGCTTGCGCGGCGACCAGACCCGCCTGCAGCAAGCGTTGCTCAACTACGCGACCAACGCCGTCAAGTTCACCGCCGCCGGTACCGTGACGATGCGCCTGGTCCTGCTCGAGGATGCCGCAGAGAGCGCCCTGCTGCGCTTCGAAGTCAGCGACACCGGCATCGGCATCGACGCGGAGGCACTGCCACGGCTGTTCACCGCCTTCGAGCAGGCCGACAACACCATGACGCGCAAGTACGGCGGCACCGGACTCGGGCTCGCCATCACGCGCAAGCTGGCGCAACTGATGGGCGGCGATGCCGGCGCCTCGAGCCGGCCCGGCGAAGGCAGCACATTCTGGTTCTCGGTGCGCCTGAAGAAGGGGCAGGCGGGACGCGAGATCCTGCCGGCCCGCGACATCCAGGTCGCCGCGGCGACCCTGCGGCGCGAGTTCGCGGGGCGCAGGATCCTGCTGGCCGAGGACGAGCCGGTCAATCGTGAGGTCGCCGCGATGCTCCTCGACGATGTCGGCCTCGCGGTCGAACTAGCCGCGGACGGCGCCGAGGCCGTGGCCCTCGAGGCAGCCGGGGATTACGACCTGGTCCTGATGGACATACAGATGCCCGTCATGGACGGCTTGGAAGCGACGCGCCGGATTCGCCGGCGGCAAAGCGGCAAGAGGATTCCCATCCTGGCGGTGACGGCAAACGCCTTCGTCCAGGACCAGGCGCGCTGTCTGGACGCCGGCATGGACGACTTCGTCGCCAAGCCACTGAAGCCGGAACAGCTTTACGACACGGTACTGCGCTGGCTGATGCGCGGCGCATCTCCGGCCGCCGCGACGACCGGCGGCAGCGCGTCAGGAGACGATGTAGGCCCCCGCGCCGGTCGATAGCAGCCTGCCGTCGGCGCCGAGGAACTCCATGCGCGTGGTGGCGACGCGCGAGCCGAGGCGCAGGACCTCGGCATTGAGCACGAAGTGCTCGCCGATGCCGGGACGCAGGTAGTCGATGCGCAGGTCGATGGTGCCCAGCTTGCCGAAGCGGTGCAGGCGCTGCGCCGGCGCCTCGTCCAGGTGCCGCGCGTCGATGGCCGCCATCACGGCCAGGCCGCCGAGGGCGTCGAGGCAGGCACTGATGACGCCGCCATGAAGGCGATTGGGGCTGCCGACCAGTTCCGGGCGCATCGCAATCGCACCGGAAACGCCATCCGGCCGGATCGACGTGATCTTCAGGCCGAGCACCTGGTTGAAGGTGATCGCCTCCTCGAAAATCCGCTTGAGGCCGGCGACGAATTCCGGCTCGAATTCGCGCACGGGTTCGGTCGCGCTGTGTTTTTTCATTGTGTGGGGAATCTGGTGCGTGATCACCTCGCGCCGCAAGGCACGCGGAACCGTCGCGGCAGCGACGGGGTCAAGCGTAAAGCTGGCATGCGGCGTCGTGAAACTTCATGTTGGCGGGTACATCGCTGCGGCCAATGTAATCGCGATTCGCCCGTGGACCGCTCCACGGGCGGTTTCAATCATGAAAATTCCATCCCTCCTCCAACGCCGCCTGCTTCCATGCGGTATGGACTACTTCTGTGCGTCGGCGAGATCCTTGTCGCTGACCTTGCCGCTCTGATGCAGCCAAAGCAGGATGGCGAGGGGCTTGGGGATGTTGCGCCCGGACTCGTAACGCGAACCGCCGGATTGCGTGACGCCATAGCGCGTCCAGAAATCCTTCTGGTTGAGTCCGAGCTTCTTGCGCGCGGTAGCGATGTCGGAAAAATCGAGTTTCTTCTTTCTTGCCATGGTGTACTCCTTCTTTGAGGGGGGATGAACCGATGTCAAGCATACCGCCAAATATGCCGAATGGGGTAGTCGCTGCCTAGTTTTTTTCCATGCCGATGGCTTGCAATGACTGCGATGCAGTGAGGGAGATTTCCTCGAGTCCCGCCGCGGCCGCCACGGAGCGGGCCCTGCGGTAAGCCGTCGCCGCAG
>JALHNN010000134.1 GCA_022843505.1 Sulfuritalea sp. | reverse complement strand
CGTGGTCGATGAGATCCATCCGGCGGCTGAAAACGGTTATCGCCAGCGCACTGCCCAGCCCGGCGGCAACGAGAAAGGGCGTAAACATGCCTGACAGCAGCAACCAGAAGCCGGCGAGAAAAAGAAACGTACTGGCGATCCGAAACATCGTCGAATGCTAGCCAGACAAAGGCGTCAGGAATATTGGGGCACTTACGTAGGGGAAGCAGCGAGGGAAGCGATCTTCACAAGCATTGAAAGCCCTGCTTTTCCAGTCAGTTAGAAAGGCAGTAAGCGTTTCACCTACGTGTGGTTGCGGATTATCATTAATGCGATGACCAAGAAAACGGCCCCAATCCAATTGCAGACAAACTGACGTTGTCGAAGCCGCGCCAATTTCACATTAGCTCGCGCGATGGATTGATCCCAGTCGTCGGGTAAGTTGCGCTCGACTTGGCGTCGTAAGTTCATCCACTCCAAGGGCTCAGCATCACATCGCGAAATCCTGCGTCCGGGCTCGCGCTCGGCTATTCGTTGCGAGACGGGCACCATGTCCTATCGAGCTTGGCATTCGCAATTTCGCTGCTTGATTTCCTGGTTCGGAAATCGTCGACATTCCCTGTCTTCAGTTGCGTTGGTTGTTTTTCTGACCAGCGGCAACTTCGACATTGCGGAGATCATGTGTTGTCATTTCGACCAATAGCCTCTAAGGCGAGCAGTCCGCCACATTGCAGACGTACTATTAAGAGCACTCCATAGGCCGCGTGGGCGAATAGCCGCCGTATCTCCGGCGCCGACTTCCACTGTCGTTCGCAGCGCCCCCCGGCCGGTCAGGTGTTCAGCAGCATCTTGACCAGGTTGGGCATGCCCCTGCCCTGGATGTAGGGGTCGCGGCCGAGGTCGGTGCAGTGGGCCAGCAGCAGGGCCTTGACGCGGTCCGGGTAGCCGATGAACTCCCGGCGCGCGGAAAGGAAGGCGGCGAGCAGGCCGGAGACATGCGGTGCGGCCATGCTGGTGCCGCTCATCTCGACGTAGTAGTCGCGCGCGGTGGCGGCGCCCTGCGGCCACTTGTGGCGCGCCGAGAGGATGTTCTCGCCCGGGGCGACCAGGTCCGGCTTCATGCGCCCGTCGGCGGTCGGCCCGCGCGACGAGAAATAGGAGACGCCATAGGTGTGCGGATTGGATTTGTGGATGGAGCCGACGGCGATCGCTTCATCGAGGTTGGCCGGATCGCCGATCGACAGGTCCATGTTGGCCGGGATCACGCCGCTGTCCGACTCGAGCAGGGCGTATCCCTCGTTGCCGGCGGCGAGGCACACCAGCACGCCCTGGCGCCACAGGCGGCGCAGTTCCTGGCACAGGGGCGTGTGGCCGCAGCCGAAGACGCTGGGATCGAAGCCTCCGCCGTGGCTGAGATTGTCGCCATGGATCACCAGCTTGCCGGCGCGCTCGTTGAGTTCGGCGATGACGTCGAGCCCCTTGATGATGTAGGCATCCTCGCCGCCGCCGTCGTTGCGCAGCACCTTGAAGCCGTACAGCCTGGCTTCCGGCGCCATGCCCTGCAGGTCGAGGGTTGCCGCGCCGCCCTTGTCGCGCGGCAACTGCCAGGCGCCGGCAATGGTGGCGGCGACATGGGTGCCGTGGCCGTTGCCGTCGAGCGAGCCGAAGGCCTTGTCCCCGGGGGCCAGCCGTCGCGGCGCACCGCTGCCGGTGCAATCCCATTGCGCGACGACGTTGCCGTGGGCCTTGAAGTGCGGGTGGGCGGCGGAGATCCCGGTGTCGAGGACGGCCCAGGCGATCTCCTGCCCGCGCGCGCCATAGCCGAGGTTGGCCGGACGCGCCTGTATGGTGTGCGTCGATTGATGCAGCAGGGCGCGCTTGACGGCATTGCGCCAGACGCGGTCGATCTTCAGTTCGCGGCAATGCGAGCGCAGCTGCTCGATCTCGCTGCGCGTCAGATCCGCCGAGATGAAGCGGCGCATGATCTGGACGCGGCCTTCCTCGGGCGTCGCGTCGCTGTAGGCGAGGACTTCGGCGATCAGGCCTTCGAGGCGGCGACGTACCTCGTCGAGCGAGGATTCCGCGCCGTCGGCCGATACCAGCTGGATCAGCGTCGGGTGGCGTTGCTCGCGGCGGCCGTCCTCCATGGCGTCGACCAGGTCCTTCATCAGAATGCTGCGCCCGACGCGGTTGCCGAAGGCCGATCCGGCGACCTCGCGCACCGCCTCGCGTACGCTGTCGATCGCGAGGTAGCCGGTACCGGAGTGCGGATTCGTTTCCCACTCCGGGTTGATCTGCAGGCCGACGATGTTGTCGACGCCGACGCCGCAGCTGTTCGGCGCGTAGTCGTTCGCGATGTCGGCGTCGAGCGCGACGGGGTCGAGCCGCTCGGCGACGTTGAGCCAGCGGTCGACGCACTCCGGCACCGCCAGCGGCGTTCCGGCGCCGAGCTTGCCGAGCACGTCCTGCACTTCCTGGATGCCGAGCGGCGAGCCGATGGTGACGAACAGGCGCACGTCGCAGTCCGCCTTCTGCAGCTGGCGCAGCACGTGATAGGCGATCATCGAACCCTGGCTGTGGCCGATGACGATGAAGGGCCCGCCGCCGGCATCGAGGCGCTCGCGCAGCGACCGCTCCATCAGGCGGCGCTTGCCGGCGTCGAAGAAGAAGTCGCGCACGTCCTTGAGGAACAACTCGGTGAGCAGGCGGGTGACCCAGCGCCGCACGCCTTCGGGCAGGGGCAGGACCTTGGCACCGACGCCGCCCGGCCGATCAACGCCCTGGCGCAGGCGGCGTTCCAGGGCGGCCATGGTTCGGCGGCCCTGGGCGTCGAGTTCCGGCCCCGGGTTGGCCTCCGCCAGCGCGAGCGCCTGCGGGCCGCCGCCCGCGCCGTCGCCGGCCGGCATGTCGCGGTCGGCGCAAAGTCCGGGTTCCGGCACCGGGTAGCGCTCGCGATCCACCCAGTAGGCCAGCCGCGTGCGGTCGCCCATCGGCGCGCCGAACAGCGCGCTGTCCCATTGGCACTTGAGGACCGATGCCACCGGCTTGTTGCCGATGCCGTGGACATAGACGATGGTGCCGATTCCCGGGGCGCTGCCTTCCTTGGCCAGCAGCCTGGGAAAGGCCGTCGCCTGGCCGGCGACGAGGTGCGAGAACATCGCGAAGGGGTTGCGTCGGGTGCTGCCGGCGGTGCGGTCGCGCCGGGGATCCGCGGCGCCGGCACGGGGTTTCTTCGTGGCCATGGTGTCCTCCTGCTGTCCATGCGGAATGGGAATGCAATCCGATTAGACAGTGGCGGACAAAACAATGCAATGTGCATTGCAGCATGGGCGTCGGGCCATGCCGGCAGGGTAATGTCGGCCGGCCGGCCGCCGGCCGGGCTCAGCCGGTGCGGGTATCCGCGGCCGGTCTGTCGTCGTCGCGCTGGCCGCCCGGGGTGGCGGACGGGGGCGCATCCATCCCCGTGGCAGCGTGCGGGTGCCCGCGATAGCGCATGTCGGATTCGAGGATGTGCGAGACCAGCCAGTTCAGCAGGAAGCCGTGTATCCCCTGGCGATCCTGCGTGCCGCGCCCTGCCGCTTCGATGTATTCCATCACCCGTGCCGTGAATGCCGCGTGTTCGCGCTGGTGGGCGGCGAGTTCCGGATAGGCGATGCGGCGCAGATGCTCTTCCTCGGCCTGGAAATGCACCTGGGTGTAGTCGAACATGTCGCGCAGTACTTCGTGGAACAGCCCGTCGGTGAACGAATTCCGCGGTCCGTAGTCGTCACCGACCTGGTTGATCAGCTCGATCAGGCGCCGGTGCTGGTCGTCGAGTGCGGGGACGCCGACGCTGTAGCTGGCGTTCCAGGCAAGCGGCATCACGATGGGCCCCGCAAGGTTGTCATTGCCTGCGCCATTGCCCAGGTAGCGGTCCAATTCGCCGTGCATGCGGCCGAGCGACGCTTCGAGCCCGGCCAGTGGTTCCGCGATCGGCGCCTGTTCGCGCAGGGCGCTCTCCAGCGCGGCAACCTGGCCGTGGATCTCGGTCATCCCCAGCATGCCGACCCGGCCCTTGAAGGCGTGTGCGGTCTGCGCCGCCGTCGTCCAGTGGCCGGCCGAGACCTCGTGGCGGATCTGGTCCGCAATGCCATCGCAGGTCGCGGCAAAGTCGCGCAACCAATGCAGGAATCTATCCTCGCGGCCGCCGAAGCGCGCCAGCGCATCTTCGACGTCCACGCCGGGCAGGGCGCCGAGGGTGATTTTTCCCGCGGCGGCATCGTCCGTCGCCGCCGGAATCGCCGCCAGCTGCTTGTGCTGCGGCAGCCAGCGCGCCAGTGTGCGGTAGAAACTCGGGTTGTCGAAGGGCTTGCCGATGTGGTCGTTCACCCCGGCCGTGCGGCTGATCGCCTTTTCGTGTTCCATGGTGTGGGCGGTCAGGGCGATGATGGGCAGGTTTTCGAAGCCCGCATGGCGGCGGATTTCGCGCGTCGCCGTCAGGCCATCCATGACCGGCATCTGGATGTCCATCAGCACCAGATCGAAGGCCTCGGGTCCGCGGGCGAACAGTTTGTCGACGGCCTGCTGGCCGTTGACCACGATCTCTGCCTGTATGCCGCAGGCAACCAGCAGCGCCTCGATGATTTCGCGATTGATTTCCTGGTCCTCCGCCACCAGGACATGAGCATCGCGGTAGCCGGATGGCGGTGACGCCTCGCCCGGCGCATCCGCAGACGGCAGTTCATCGGCGTCGCCGATGTCGCAGGCGATGCGGACCGTGAAGTTCGTGCCCTGCCCCGGCTGGCTGGAAACGGCGATGTCGCCTCCTATCATTTCGGCCAGGCGCCGGCTGATCGCCAGTCCGAGCCCGGTACCGCCGAACTGCCGGCTGACCGTGGCGTCGGCCTGGGAGAAGGGCTTGAACAGCTTCGCCAGCGCGTCGGCAGACATTCCGGCGCCGCTGTCGGTAACCTGGATGCGCAGGCAGAACCGGCCGTCGCTGCAGGTGGCCGGCGCCAGCTCGATCTCGACGCCGCCGGCCTGGGTGAACTTGATGGCGTTGCCCACCAGGTTGAGCAGGATCTGTTCGATCCGGTGCGGGTCGCCGCGAAGGACCTCCGGCACGGCCGGGTCTACGGTTTCGCGCAGATGAATTCCCTTTTCCGCCGCGCGCGGCGCCATCAGCGACGTGCAGTGCTGGACCAGCGCTCGCGGACTGAAGGCCAGGACTTCGAGTTCCATGTGGCCGGCGGCGATCTTGGAGAGGTCGAGAAGATCATTGATGACCCGGTTGAGGTGCCTGCCGGAGCGGACGATCTTGTCCAGGTAGTCGCGCTGCTTGGGGTCGCTGGCGATGGCCCGGGCCAGGCCGGCCATGCCGATCACGCCGTTGAGGGGAGTGCGCAGTTCGTGGCTGATGGTGGCGAGGAAGGTGTCCTTGGCGGCGTTGGCGATTTCCGCCGCTTCCTTGGCGACGACAAGTTCCCGGGTGCGCTCGCCGACCATCTGCTCCAGGTGGTTGCGGTGGCTTTCGAGTTCGATTTCGGCCAGTTTCTGCTCCGTGATGTCCTGCGCGTTGCCGAACCACCTGACGATGCGTCCGGCGTCATCAAGCTCGACCTCCGAACGGTTGCGGACCCAGCGGACCTGGCCGTCACTGGGCCGGATGATGGGGTAGATCCATTCCGCCGTGCCGCCTTCCCGCCGCAGCTCATCGGCCATCTTGCAGATGCGCTCGCGATGGAAGGGATGGATGCCGGCGACCCAGTTCTGGAAGGTGCGCGCATCCTCGGGGCCGATGCCGAAGATCTCGTCGAACAGGTTCGAGGTGCGAAAGCATCGCGTGTCCAGGTCGAAAACGAAATAGCCCACGGCCGACAGGCGCTGGGATTGGCTCAGCAGGGCCTCCTTTTCCTGGACGGAGGCCAGGGCGGCGCTGAGTTCCTCGGTCTGGCGCTCGATTTTCTGTTGCAGTTGTGCCTGGCTGGCGGCGAGTGTTTCGGTCAGGCGGCGCACCGCAAGATGGTCGCGTACCGCCCTGACTATCCGCTGGTTCGAATTGATGGCGAGACCGAGTGCCATGGTGAGGAACACCCCCATGCTCACGAACAGGATGCCGCGCAGGGGCGCCGATTCCGGCTGGCCGTACATGACGGGAAGGGCGATCAGCCACATTCCGGCGACATAGGCCACCCAGCAGCGCAGGAACACGGACAGCACCGGGATGACGAAGGTGACGGCCGTGCACAGCACCATCAGGCGAAAAAAATACAGGGCGTCGGCGGCCGAGGAGGTAAAGAGCATCGGCAGCAGCCCCCAGGCCGCGCCGCTGGCGCCCGCCATGATGCATTCGGTGTTCACCAGGCGCATCGGCTTCGCGCCGCGCTCGAGCGCCCGCAGTGCGTAGCGGGCGAAGAACGTGCTGGCGAGCAGGGGCAGGGCCAGCAGCAGGGCCCAGAACGCCAGGGTCGACATGCCTACCGAGGACGAGTGGGGATAACAGACGGCGACAATGGCCAGCAGGCCGATCGGCGCGCCTGCCCCGGTGCGCGAGAAGAACTCGCTCGCCAGGGCACGGGCAAGGGCGTCAGCGGATTGCTCGCCGGGATCTGCAAGGTCGGCAGCGGCGAGGGTCATGCGCGGAAGCCGGCGCCTTCAAACGGGCATCGTGCCCGCCAGCCCATCTGGCCTGCCTTCGCACTGGATGCACCTATCGACATGGTTTCGCAAGCCGGGCCGTGAAAAAACCATTATCTTTTGACGGGATTGCGAAATCAATTGATCAAAAGTAATAGGGCGGCTGAAACATTGCGGTTCCTCTCCGCGCGTCGGTATACCGTGCCCGTCAGCGCCGGAACGGAGCCGGCGGATTTCCGCGGCCGGCCGGACATTGTGCCAACCGAATCTCCGCCAGCGGCAGGCCCTGCGATCCGTCATCCGAGGCTGCCGTCGTGCCGGCTCAGGGAGCCAAGCAGGACTGCAAAAAATACCTCGGGTTTGAAGGGTTTGCTCAGGAAGTCGTTCATGCCTGCATCCAGGCAGCGTGCCCGATCCTCGGCGAAGGCATTGGCGGTCATGGCGATGATCGGGATGTTGCGACGTTCCGGAAGTCGTCGTATCTCCAGCGTCGCCTCGACTCCGTTCATGTTCGGCATCTGCATGTCCATGAAGATGGCAGCGTATTCGTTCGCCCTCACCATGGCG
>JALHNN010000133.1 GCA_022843505.1 Sulfuritalea sp. | reverse complement strand
ATCTGCCGCTCACGTCGGCGATCGCGTCCGCACCCAGCGGAACCGGCGTCCAGCTTTCCGTGCTCGGCGTCGCCGGCGTGCTCGTCGCCGTCGAAGAAGGCATCGAGCTCAACCTGCTCGGGCTTTCGCTCGGCATCGATATCGCGCGCCCGGCGCTGCGCCTTCCGGGACTCGGGCGCGTCGGCCTGGCCAAGCCCGGAGGCTGACCCGGTCCGCCGTTCAGGCGCGAAGCGCTTTCCGCTGCGCTACTGCGCCCGCGCCAGGCGCTGCGCCAGCGCATCGCCGACGAACTGCATGAAGGCACGCACGCGCGCCGTCTGGCGCAGGTCGGGGTGGGTGAGCATCCATACCGGCTGCGCCAACTCGGCGATCGGCGCAGACACCGCCACCAGTTCGGGATGCTTGTCTTCCATGAAGGTGGGCAGCACGCCGACACCGATTCCGGTGCGCAGCATCGCGGCCTTGGCGTTGAAGATGTCGACCCGGATCCGCACGTCGGAGTGCGCCAGATGCTGACGAAACCAGCGGTCGTAAACCCGTGCCGAGGCGTCGCGCTCGAACGCCACCCAGGGCGCCTCGCGGATCAGCACATCGATCGGCGTCTCGCCCTGCGGCAGCCCCGGCACGTCGCGCAATGCATAGACGCGGCACTCGGTCATGCCGAGCTGGCGCCCCACCAGGTGCTCGGCCACGTTGTCCGACAGGCGCAGCGCGACGTCGGCCTCGCGCCGCGTCCAGTTCTGTTCCGGGTCGGCATGGCGGCTGGCAAGGTCGACCAGAAATGCGTTCTCGATCACCTCGACCTCGATGCCGGGATAGGCCCGCGCAAAGGCCGCCAGGGGTTGCGGCAGCAAGTGGTCCATCAGCACGAACGCGGTGGTCACGCGCAGCGCACCGGTGAGCTCGCGATCGCGCCCGAGCACCTGGCGTTCCACCTCGTCGGCGCGGATGGCCATGTGACGTGCCTGTTCGAGCAGGGCGAGCCCGGCCTCGGTGGGGTGGTAGCCACTGCGCTTGCGATCGAACAGGCGCGAGCCCAATCCGTATTCCAGCGCGTCGAGCCGGCGCAGGACCGTGGTGTGGTTGACGCCTAGCGTTCGCGCGGCACCGGCCAGCGAACCGGCGCTGCCGATCGCAAGCGCGTATCTCAGATCATCCCAATCGAGTTTGGCCATGGTTATGTGTGCATTATTGCAGACTAATGCTGCGCAGAACCACATTGTGTGCATGTTCGCAAACTTCTATAGTCCATCCACAGTGCCGTGACCCGAATTCACGGGTTGCGCTCAAGCAGCCGATGGAGCCGCCATGAACATCCACTTTGCACCTCACGGACTCAACTTCCACCTGCCACGCTTCGCCAGCCGCCCGGCAATGCCGGTGCGCGTCGCAACGACCACCGCACCGCTTGCCGGGTGGATGGAACGACTTGCGGCCTGGGCCGAGCGGCAGCCGCTGCATCACCACGCCGGCAGCTGGGAACGCTTCAGGTAGCCGGGGCGCGAACAAAGAAAAAGGGACCTCGGAAAAAGGTGCCAGGCCCCTTTTTCCTTTTTCCCTTTCTTTTTCCCTTTTCAGCAGCGGGGCGGCGCTGACGACCGACGAGGGTGTACCGAGCCCTCGGGCGGCGCATTAATGAAATGCACCGTCGGGGCGGCGGCGAAGCAAATCAGTCTCCGTTCGCGACCGCCGGTGCCGGCATCAGCAGGGCGGCGTGGCCATGCTCGGCGTGGTGGCGCAGCACGTCATCGACGAAGCGGCGCAAAAAGCCGTCGGTCTGCGCCGAATGGAAGCGGTCGATCTCGACCCCGTGGCTGTAGGCGATGACGGTGGGGAAGCCGCGCACCTTGTGCCGCCCGGCGATGCGCATGTTCTCGTCGGCATCGACATTGGCCAGCAGGAATTTGCCGCCACGGGCCTGCGCCAGCGCGCGCAGGCGCGGGCCGAGCACGCGGCAGGGGCCGCACCAGTCGGCGCCGATGTCCACCAGCACCGGCCGGACGTGCGAGGCCGCGACCACCGCGGCTTCGAAATCGTCCTCGGTGACGTCGATGATGGCGGGGGCGGGCGAAGGCGTTTGCCGGCCGTTGGTTTCGGGCGTATCGGTCATGTGCTGCAGTCCCTTGCGTCAGCGGATCCATTGTACCCGGCGGAAAATCCGGCCCGATCGCCGTATCTCCAGCGCCGACTTTCCCTGCGGCACGGCCCGGGATGCTGCGACAATGGCGTCGAACGTAGATTGCCGACGAGTCCGATTGCCGGCTCCGATCGAAGGACGAAAGACGCCATGGATCCCGACCTGCCGCTGGATGAAGACGAGCTCGACGAACTCGATGCCTTCCTGCGTTCCGACGCCGTGGGCGAGGACGCGATGGACGTGTCCATGCTCGACGGCTTCCTCACGGCGCTGGCCGTGGGGCCGACCAACCTGCCGCCCGCGCTGTGGTTGCCGTTGGTGTGGGGCGAGGGGGTGAGCTGGCCCTCGGACAAGGTCGCCGAGCACATGCGCGCGCTGGTGCTGCGCCACGCCAATGGCATCCTGCTGCAGTTGCGCGAGGAGCCCGATGACTTCGACCCGCTGCTGTGGGAGCGCGAGGTCGACGGTCGGCAGGTTTCGGAAATCGGCGAATGGTGCAGCGGCTTCGTCCAGGGCATGGCGCTCGACGTCGACAACTGGCAGCCGCTGCTCGACAGCGACGAGGCGGACGATTTTCTGTATCCGATACTGCTGCACGGCACCGAGGACGGGGCGAAACAGTTGGAAAGCGATCCGACGCTGGAAGACGATTTGGAGGAACACTCGGCCATGCTCGGTGAATGCGCGGCGGCGCTGATGGAGCACTGGCTGCCGCAGCGCAAGCGCGCCTCGACGCTGCGCCGCGAGGCGCCCAAGGTGGGGCGCAACGACGATTGCCCCTGCGGCAGCGGCAAGAAGTTCAAGAAGTGCTGCGGCGCCGAACGGCCGCTGCACTGATCACTTCAAGGCATTGCCCACCACTTCGGCGAGGTCCTTGGCCAGGTCCGGGCAGGCCTGGATGCGCTCCAGCGCGGCGCGGGCGTGGCCCTGGCGCACGCCGTCGAACTGGCGCCAGCGGTCGAAGCTGCGGGCAATGCGCGAGGCCACCTGCGGGTTCATCGCCTGCAGCTCGATGATGACGTCGGCGGCGAACTGGTAGCCACTGCCGTCGAGGGCGTGGAAGTGGCGCGGGTTGGCGCCGCAGAAGGCGCGCACCAGGGCATACACCTTGTTCGGGTTCTTCAGGTCGAAGGCCGGGTGCTGCATCAGCGCGCGCACCCGCGCCCCGGTGCCGGGCAAGCGCGAGGTCGACTGCACCGAGAGCCACTTGTCCACCACCAGCGCCTCGTCCTTCCATTTGGCGTAGAACGCGGCGAGCGCGGTTTCGCGTTCCGGCAGGTCCTGGTTGGCCAGAATGCCAAGCGCGGCGATCACGTCGGTCATGTTGCCGCCCTCGTGCAGCTGGGCCAGCAGGCGCGGCAGCACGGCGGCAGCATCGGCGTCGGCGCGGTAGGCGAGGCAGGCATTGCGCAGAGCGCGGCGGCCGACCTGGGCGCCGTCGGGCGCATAGGGCTCGTTCGGCGCCAGGGCCTGCCAGGTGGATTCGAAGGCGGCGCGCAGTTCCGTGGCGAGGTGGCGGCGCAGGTTCAGGCGCGCGAGGTGGATGGCCTCGGGGTCGATGACGCCGCCGGCAGCAACGACTTCCTCGGCCAGCACCTGTTCGGCGGGCAGGGCCAGGGCTTCGGCGGCGAAGGCGGGGTCGCGCAGGCCGTCGGCAAGCACCCGGGCGTAGGCGTCGACCAGGCTTTGCGGAATCCAGGTATCACCATGGCCGCCGACCGCGATGCCCGCCAGCAGCACGCGGGTGGCCAGGCGCTGGCCGGCTTCCCAGCGGTTGAAGGGGTCGGAGTCGTGCGCCATGAGGTGGGCCAGCTCGGCATCCGTCTGGTCGAAATCGAGATGCACCGGCGCCGAAAAGCCGCGCAGGATCGAGGCCACAGGCAGCTGCGTGATGCCCTCGAAGGCAAAGCTTTGCGTCGGCTCGGTGAGCGAGAGCACGCGCGTGGGGAAGGCATCGCTGCCGTCGGGCAGCACCAGTCCGATGGCGACGGGGATGTGCAGCGGACCATCGACGGTCGGGATTCCGGCTTCGCGCAGGCGGCCCTCGTAGGCCGTGGGCGCCAGCGATTGGGTCAGGGTCAGCGTGTAGCGCTGGGCCGCCGGATCGTACATACCCTCGGCCTTCAGCCGCGGCGTGCCGGCGCGCGCGTACCAGCGGCGGAACTGCGTCAGGTCGATGCCCGACGCATCCTGCATGGCGGCGACGAAATCCTCGCAGGTCACGGCCTGGCCGTCGTGGCGCGCGAAATACAGGTCCATGCCCTTGCGGAAGTTGTCGCGGCCGATCAGGGTCTCGATCATGCGGATGACCTGGGCGCCCTTTTCGTACACCGTCGCGGTGTAGAAGTTGTTGATCTCAGCATAGGAGGCGGGGCGGATCGGGTGCGCCATCGGCCCGGCATCCTCGGGGAACTGGGCCACGCGCAGGGTGCGCACTTCCTGGATGCGGGTCACGGCGCGGGAATGCAGGTCTTCGCCGAACTCCTGGTCGCGATAGACGGTGAGGCCTTCCTTCAATGACAACTGGAACCAGTCACGGCAGGTGACGCGGTTGCCGGTCCAGTTGTGGAAGTACTCGTGGGCGACGACGCGGTCGATGCCCTGGTAGTCGGTGTCGGTGGCGGTGTCGGGGCGGGCCAGCACGTACTTGGTGTTGAAGATGTTGAGGCCCTTGTTCTCCATCGCCCCCATGTTGAAGTCGCCCACCGCGACGATCATGTAGTGGTCGAGGTCCATTTCCAGGCCGAAGCGCTCTTCGTCCCATTTCATGGACTTCTTCAGCGCCGCCATGGCGTGGCCGCACTGGTCGAGCTTGCCGGGTTCGACGTAGACGGCGCAGCGCACGCGGCGGCCGGAGGCGGTGACGAAGTGGTCCTCGAGCACGTCGAGCTTTGCCGCGACGAGGGCAAAGAGGTAAGACGGCTTGGCGAAGGGGTCTTCCCATTTGGCCCAATGCCGACCGTTTTCAGCAGCGCCGGCGGCGACCGGGTTGCCGTTGGAAAGCAGCTGCGGAAAGCGCGCCTGGTCGGCCTCGATGGTGCAGCTGTAGCGCGCCATGACGTCGGGCCGGTCAAGGAAGAAAGTAATGCGGCGGAAGCCCTGCGCCTCGCACTGGGTGAAGTAGCCGTCCTTGGATTTGTAGAGGCCGGAGAGCTGGGTGTTTTTCTCCGGCTCGATGCGCACCCGGGTTTCGAGGCTGAAGGCATCGGGCAGGGGGCCGTGGAGGGTCAGGGTTTCGTCGCCGACGGTGTAGCGCGAGGGCGCGATAGCCGTTCCGTCAGCGCCGACTTCCAGCAGCGTCAGCTCCTCGCCGTCGAGCACCATGTCCTGCTGCGGATTGGCGGGGTTGCGCCGGCAGGCGAGGCGGGCGCGCACTTCGGCATGGTCGTCATGGATCGCGACATGCAGGTCGACCGTGTCGACCAGCCAGGCCGGCGGGGTGTAGTCCTTGAGGTAGATGGCTTTCGGGGTTTCGGTACGCATGGGGAATCCGGTAATGAAAGCCGCCGCCGGCAAGCCGGCGACGGCAGGAGGAATGCGAGCGTACCAGACCCGGCGGTCGCGGGCGACCGCCGGTGACGGATCAGGCGGCGCGGCGGCGCTGGCGCGCAGCCTCCTTGATCTGGCTTGCCGGGCGGTGGCGCCTGCCGTCTTCGACGCGCAGGCTCCAGGCGTCGAGGGCCGTCCAGAACAGGCGCGCCTCGCTCGGTGCCAGTTCGCCGTCGCTGCGGATCACGTCGAAGATCAGGCGCAGCATGGCCAGCTTTTGCGTGTCGTCGGAGATTTCGGCGAGCAGGGACTGCACGACCCGGGGCGAGATCGCTATTTCGAAGCCGCTGGCGGGCAGCCCGGCGAGGTCGGCGCCGAACTCGTAGAGCACGTCGAGGAAATCGTTGCGCGTGATGCCCAGTTCGGCGAAGGCACCGCGCGCCATCAAGGTCTCGAGTTCGGCGGATTCGAGCTTGCCGTCGGCGATCATGGCCAGTACCAGCAGGCGCGCCTTGGCGCGTGCGCTGTCGACCGGGTAGGGACGCAGGTTGTTGCCGGCGCGGATGTGGCGCGGAAAGCGCTCACGGGCTTGGATGCTCATCATGATGGTTTCCCTCAGGCAGCCAGGCGCTGGAAGGCGCCGGTGGCATAACGGTTACGATCGCCGGCCGGGAACTCCTGGTTCGCGACATGGCAAAGTTGTTGGGCGCGGGCCAGGGCCAGCACTTCGGGCAGGGCCTCTTCACGGGCGACCCGCGCCACCAGCGCGGGGTCGGCATCGCACAGGCCGCGGCAATCGTCCAGAGTGATCATTTCCGTCTCCTTTTGTTTTCCCGCAAGGGAACATCCGCTGCGGTGGAACGAACTCTAGGTCATGGCAGCTTTCAAATAAATGGTGTAATTTGGTTGAATTGACCAATATTTCTGGAACTATCAATGAAACCCGACGAGCTCAATTTCCGCCACCTGCTTTACTTCTGGGCGGTCGCCAAGGAGGGAAGCATCACCCGCGCCGCCGAGCGCCTGAACCTCTCGACGCAGGCCATCAGCACCCAGCTGGGGATGCTGGAGCAGCAGCTCGGCCAAGCCCTGTTCGCGCCCCAGGGCCGCTCGCTGGTGCTGACCGAGGCCGGGCGTACCGCGCTCGACTTCGCGGATCAGATCTTCCTGCTCGGCGATCGCCTGCGCCACGCGGTGACCGACCGCAGCGCGCGCCAGCGCTTCGCGGTCGGCCTGAGCGACGCGGTGCCCAAGCTGGTGGCTTTCCGCATGCTGCATGCGACGCTGGACGCGCCGCTGTCGATGCGCCTGGAATGCCACGAGGGCGGCTTCGAGCACCTGCTGGCCGAGCTGGCGCTGAACCGCCTCGACCTGGTGCTGGCCGACCGCCCGGCACCGACCGACGCCCACCTCAAGCTGCAATCCCACCCGGTGGGCAAGGCCGGCGTGGCGCTGTTCGGCCGCGACGAACTCCACCAGCGCTTCGCCCCCGGCTTCCCGCAGAGCCTTGCGGATGCGCCCCTGCTGCTGCCGGCGCGCAGCCAC
>JALHNN010000132.1 GCA_022843505.1 Sulfuritalea sp. | reverse complement strand
CAGCCAGCAGACCCCCGATGTCGTCACCGTCGAACTCGCCGTGGCGGCGCTGTTCGATAGCGGGCACTACGAATCGATCCGCGTCCATGATCCCAACGGCCGCCTGATCGTCGAGCGCGTCGCCGCGCCCGGCGACCCCGGCGCCCCGGACTGGTTCGTCAGCCGCATTCCCATCCTCGCTGACCCCGGCGAGGCCCAGATCACCAGCGGCTGGGCCCAGCTGGGCACGGTGACACTGGTCAGCCACAGCCGCTTCGGCTACCAGGCGCTGTGGACCAGCACCCAGGAAATGGTGGCGGCACTGACCCTGGCCAGCCTCGTCGGCGGCTACCTCGGCAGCCTCATCCTGCGCCGCCTGCGACGCCCCCTGCAGGCCGTGATCGACCAGGCGGTCGCGATCACCAACCGTCGCTTCGTCAAGATCGCCGAACCCGATGTCCCGGAATTGCACCAGCTTGCCGAGGCGATGAATTCGACCGTGGAGCGCCTGAAGGCCATGTTCGACGAGGAGGCGGCGAGGCTCGAAACGGTGCGCCGCGAAGCCAACTTCGATCCGCTCACCGGCTTGGCCAACCGCGACTATCTGATCGGCGCCCTGCGCTCCCTGCTGGACGATGAACAGTCGCGCGGTGGCACACTCCTGCTGCTGCGGGTGGCCGACCTGGTCGGCATCAACCGCCGCCTCGGCCGCGAAGGCACCGACGACCTGTTGCGCCGGGTAGCCGCCACGATCAGCGCGAGCGCCGCGCCTATCCCCGAGGCGCTGCCGGCGCGGATGAACGGGGCCGACTTCGCCCTGCTGTTGCCGGGACAGACCACAGGCCGGGAGTTCGCCGCCGGCATCCTCGAGGCGCTGGTCAAGACGCTGGAGCCCTTCGTCGACGGCGGGCCCTCCGCCTTCATCGGCATCGGCAGATTTGCGCGCGGAGCCGGCCTGCGGGTGGTCCTCTCGCAAATCGACGCCGCGCTGATCGCCGCCGAAGCCGAGGGAAGCAACGACATTCGCGAAGCGGCCATCGATGGTGGCGATGACCTGCCGGAAAGCAATGAGGAGTGGGCGCGCCTGATTCGCCAGGCGCTGGACCGCCGCCAGCTCAAGCTGGTCTCGTTCCCGGTGGTCGATCTCCAGCGCCGCCTTCTGCACGAGGAATGCCCGCTGCGCCTGAGGCTCGACGGCAGCGACGAATGGCTGGCCGCCGGGCGCTTCCTGCCGGTGGCGGAAAAGCTTGGCCTGGTGCCGGCGCTCGACCTCGCCGCGATGGCCCTGGGACTGGGCGAACTCGAGGCCCGGCGCGGGTTGCCGGGACTGGCGATCAACCTCTCCGCCAGCACGGTGGCGGATCCGGCTTCGCTGCTCGCCATCGAAGCCCTGCTCAAAAAGCATCGCGGCGCCGCCTCCCGGCTCTGGGTCGAGGTGGCGGAAACCGGGGTATTCAAGCACCTCGATACCTTCCGCGAACTGCGCCGCATCCTGCGCGGCTTCCAATGCCAGGTGGGCGTCGAGCATTTCGGCCGCCAGTTCAGCCAGATCGGCCAGTTCCACGAACTCGGCCTCGACTACATCAAGTTCGATGCCGGTTTCATCCGCAAGCTCGATACCAATCCCGGCAACCAGGCTTTCCTCAAGGGCGCGGCCACCATCGCCCGCGGCATCGGCCTGCGGGTGATCGCCGAAGGCGTGGTTTCCGACGCGGAGTTTGCCGCATTGGCCGCCGCCGGCTTCGACGGCGCCACGGGTCCGGGCGTCAAGCTCGGGACCGACGGCTGAGCACGAAAGCGACTCGACATAGAATCCTCCTTCGCCACGCTGCCATGAGACCTGAGCACGCCACTTCGTCCGTGACGCCCCTGCATGAGGCAAGGGCGTTGCTCGTTCGCCAGGATGCCGCCGGGGCGCTGGCGATATGCGAGCAGCTGATCGACAGCGCTCGGGACGGTGTCGCCGCCCGGCAGTTGCAGGGAGAGGCGCTGCTCGCGCTGGGCCGCCTGCCCGACGCGATTGCCGCCTTCGATCGTTGTCTGGCGCTCGATGCCGGGCAAATCGACGCCCTCCTCCTGCGCGCCGCAACGCAACATGCGCTCGGGCAGACGGACGCCGCGCTCGCGGATTACGATCGCGTTCTCAGCTTGCAGCCGCAAAACGCGGATGCCCAACACAATGCCGGCAGGCTGCTGGCACAGCGGGGCGAATTCGCGGCGGCGCTTGCCCGTTACGATGCCGCGATCGCGGCGCGACCCGATTTTCCCGAGGCCATCAACAACCGCGGCGTACTCCTGAAGGAGTTGGGACGAAGGGAAGAGGCTCTGGAGGCCTTCACGCTGGCCGTGGCCCTCAAACCGGACTATCTCGAAGCCCTGCGCAGCCAGCTGGCCTTGCTGTCCGCGTTGAACAAGGATACCGATGCGCTGGCCCTGTACGATCGCGCGCTGGCCCGCTACCCGGATGACGCGATCCTGCACAATAACCGCGGCTCCGTGCTGCAGGCAATGGGTCGCTACGACGAGGCGCTGGCGTGCTTCGAGCGCGCGCTGGAACTCAATCGCGACTACCCGGATGCCCTCAACAACCGTGGTACGGTGCTTGGGGCCATCGGCCTCTACACCGAGGCCGAGGCCAGCATACGCAAGGCGCTGCTCCTCGATCCGGGGAAGGTATCCGCCCATTGGAACCTGAGCCTCGCGCTGCTGCGGAAGGGGCAACTCGAGGAAGGCTGGCGCGAGCACGAATGGCGCTGGAAGAAGCAGGAGTTGCGGCAATTCAACTTCGGCTTCAAGCAACCGTGTTGGGATGGTTCGCAAGCGCTGGCCGGCAAGACCATACTCCTCACCGCCGAGCAGGGCTACGGTGACTCGCTGCAGTTCGTGCGTTATGTGCTGCTGCTGCACCGGCGCGGCGCCCGGATACTGCTGCTGGTACCACAGGCCCTGGTCGAACTGTTTGCCGGCTGCCTGCCCGTCGCCGGTGCATTCAGCGCGACGACCGATCTGCCTGCATTTGACTTCCACATACCGCTGCTGAGCCTGCCCCTGGCATTTGGCACGACTCTGGAAACCATACCCGCCGAAGTCCCCTATTTGCAGCCTCCGCCGAGCCGCCGGATTACCTGGGGGCGGAAGCTTCCGCGTCGATCGGCGACCCGCGTCGGCCTGGTGTGGGCGGGCCGCCAGAACCACACCAGCGACAGCTCTCGATATCGATCGCTTTCGCTGGCGATGCTGGAACCGCTGCTGAGGGTCGGGGCCTGCGAGTTCCTGGTGCTGCAAAAGGAGATATCTGCCGAGGACCGCCGCATCCTCGATGCGCACCCGCAGCTTGCCGTGGTCGGCGAGGAATTCGGGGATTTCTCCGATACGGCGGCCGTGATCTCCATGCTGGATCTTGTCATCACCATCGACACCTCGGTCGCCCATCTTGCCGGCGCCCTGGGCAAGCCGGTCTGGATTCTGATTCCGCCGGCCGCCGACTGGCGCTGGTTCACTGGTCGTGATGACAGCCCCTGGTATCCGACGGCGCGCTTGTACCGCCGCCCCTACCACGCGGACTGGGACCTGATCGTCCGCCGGATCGCCAGCGATCTGGCAGCCTTTCGTCCCGACACCGAAGCGTCGGCGTCGGAAGGCTTCGTCGCCGGGCCGAGCGAGGCGCTCAAGGCCGCCGCCGTCCTGCACAACAACGGCCAGCTGGACGACGCCATCGCGATCTACCTGGGCGTACTTCAGATCGAACCCGGAAATTTCGACGCCAATCACCTGCTCGGTGTCGCCCGCCGCACCCAGGGCCGTTTTGCCGAGGCCGAGGCCCTGATCCTCCGCGCGCTCGCCGCCCGGCCCGACAACCTGCCCGCGCTCAAGAACCTGGGACGCGTGCAGCTGAGCCTCGGCAAGCACGAACTCGTGCTGCAGACCACCGCCCGCATCATCGAACGCGATGCCGCCGCGGAGGAAGCCTGGTCCGACCGGGCGATATCGCTGATCGCCCTGAGTCGCCATGACGAGGCCCTGGTCAGCCTCGACCGCGCGCTTGCACTGAAGCCCGACCAAGTCAAAGCGCTGAACAATCGCGGCGTGGTGTTGATGCATCTGGGCCGGCATGCCGAAGCGCTGTCCAGCATCGACCGCGCCCTCGCCCTCCAGCCCGGCTTCGTCGATGCCATCGGCAACCGCGGCCTCGCCCTGCTGGGCCTGCAGCGGATCCGCGATGCCGTGGCGAACTACCGCAGCGGGCTGGAACTCCATCCCGCATCGACCACCCTGCTGAGCAACCTGGGCATAGCGCTGATGGCTCTCAACCGCCACACCGAGGCCATCGACTGCTTTCACCGCGCCCTCGCGATCGACCGGAACCACGTCGACGCGAACTGGAACCTCAGCCTGTCCCTGCTCGCCATCGGCGACTATCGCAATGGCTGGCGGCAGTATGAATGGCGCTGGGAGCGGGTGGAAATGGCGCCCCACGTCCGCCGTTTCCACGTGCCCCGATGGACGGGGGAACAGGACATTGCCGGCCGCCGCCTGCTGCTGCACTTCGAACAGGGTTTCGGCGACACGGTGCAGTTCCTGCGCTATGTCCGCCCCCTCGCCGCGGCCGGTGCAAAAATCATCCTCGCCGTTCCGCAAGCCTTGCGGCGTCTGGCGCAGGCGAGCTTTCCCGCGGCGGCCGTATTCAGCAGCGAGGAGGTATTGCCGCCCTTCGATTATCACTGCCCCCTGCTCAGCCTGCCGCTCGCCTGCGGCACCACGCTGGAGACGATTCCCGCCGCGGATCCGCCCTATCTGCGCCCCCCGGCCGAAAGCCTTGCCGCCTGGAAAGACCGACTGGGACGCCGGAAGAAGGCCATCCGCATCGGCCTGGTCTGGTCCGGCAATCCGGCGCACAAGTATGACGGCAGCCGCTCGCTCGATGTCGGGCTGATGCGCCCGCTCTTGGAACTCCCCGGAACCGAGTTCTACGGCCTGCAAAAAGACGTCCGCGAATCCGACGCCAGGCAACTCGAATCGCTACCGAAGCTGAAGATGATCGGCGATCGGTTTTCCGATTTCGGCGACACCGCGGCGGCGATCAGCCTGCTCGACCTCGTCATCTCGGTGGATACCTCGGTCGCCCATCTGGCGGGAGCCCTGGGTACGCCGGTCTGGATCATCCTGCCCCATGCCGCCGACTGGCGCTGGCTCACGGACAGGGAGGACAGCCCCTGGTATCCCTCGGCCCGGCTGTTTCGCCAGCAGGACGAACGCCCGCAGCAGGAAAACCTGCAGCGGGTCGCGACGGCCCTCGCCGCCTTTCGCAGGCCGTCGAAGAAATGACCGTAGCCATTGACGGGCCGCCCCGCCTGGAACAGTTCAACGCCGCCTACGATGCCATGCAGGATCGCATCCTGCTGCGCATCCGCACCAGCGACGGCGCCGAGTACCGCTTCTGGATCACGCGACGCTACCTTTCGCTGCTCTGGCCCATGCTCATGAAAATGGCCGACGGCTTCAGCGCGCGCAAATCAGCCGACCCCTTGACGCGCTCGACCCTGGCCGAGTTTGCCCACGGTGAGGCAGTAGGCCAGGCCGATTTCGCCAGCCAGTACCAGGACGGCACATTGTTCCCGCTCGGAGAGGATCCGGTGCTGCTGGCCAGGATTTCTCTCAGGCCATCGGCAGGCGCGACCCAGACCATTGTCCTGCTGCCGCAGCAGGGACAGGGCATCAATCTCGATCTTGACGAAAAGCTCGTGCACATCCTCGCCCGCCTGCTGCAGCAGGCCGCCACTGCCGCCGAATGGGACCTCAAACTGGACGTCACACCGGGCATGGCGGGCACGGATCCGGCCTTGGCGGCCGGCCCGCGGCGCCTGCATTAGCCGGCCCCGCCAGCTGCCTCCGGCCCGCAAGCAAGCGGCCGGCAGCGCGCAAATCGCCGTATTCCCAGCGCCGACTCTCCGCCCGGCGCGAACAGCCTTTCCGCCAACGCCGATTCCTTGCGCGGCACAAGTCGCCGTACCGCCAGCGCCGACTCTTCGCCGCGCGCCGGTGGCCGCTCAGTCCGTGATCAGCTTGCCCTTGGTCAGCAAGTCCTGAATGATCTGCTGGTCGGTTGCGTTGGTGCCGAGTCCCGCCGCGGCGTAGAGATCGACACCAGACAGCACCACGGTCTGATCTTCCTTGCCTGCGGCAAACCCTCCGGCGAACCCGCCGGTAGAACTGACGTGAACCTTGGTATCGCTGCCATCCTTTTCGAAGTGCAGGAAGTTGGCCAGGTTGCCCGTCCCCGTGTTGTGGTTCTCCCCGGACAGGAGATCGCGCAGATCCAGCACGTCACCGCCCGATGCCTGCGCGGCGGTATTGAAGTCGGTCACGGTATCCACGGCCGGCGTACCCCGTGCCCCCGGATCGGCCAGGGTCCATTCGAAGGTATCCGACAGCAAGCCGCCCGTCAGCGTATCGTTGCCGGCGCCGCCGGCCAGGGTGTCCGCACCGTCGCCGCCCGTCAGGCTGTCGTTGCCGGCGCCGCCTTCCAGCCGGTCGTCGCCGCTGCCGCCGATCAGTGTATCCGCGCCGTCATCACCGCGAATGACGTCTTTACCTGCGCCGCCGGTAAGACTGTCATCCCCGGTGCCGCCGGAGAGAACGTCGTCATCCGCACCGCCGTCCAGGGTATCGTTGCCGGCACCGCCCTGCAGCAGGTCGCTGCCGGCGCCGCCGCTGAGGACATCGTTCCCCGCCAGGCCGGCGATGTTGTCATTGGCATTGGTGCCGGTCATGGTGTCGTTCGCCGCATCCGTTCCCGCCAAATGGTTGGTATGGATCGTCAGCCGGAGCGAGGCCGAGGAACTGTCGCCATCGGAATCGGTGATGGTGTACAGGATCTCCTCGACCGGTATCGCCGGCGCCGCCGTATCCAGCCCGACGGTATCGAAAGTGACCGCCCTGATTCGCGACTGGGGAGTCGAGTAGTAGGTGTCGTCGCCCCCCAGCACGGTGACACGCCCGATGTTGCTGAAGCCCTGGGGCATGGAGTACCAACTGGTAGTCTCGGTCGCACCCACCGAATATTGGCCGAGTTCGTGGCCATCTATGGCGTAGAAGGTGAATGTCAGCGGTATCAGGTAACTGTTGGTAGATGCATCCGTTGCGTATATCTGGAACTGCATGCCCTCCACCCCCTGCGGATAGGTGGAGCGATT
>JALHNN010000131.1:6590-7232 GCA_022843505.1 Sulfuritalea sp. | reverse complement strand
GCGGTGACCTTGCCGGCTATCAGCACCAGGTTGCCCAGGTGCAGGTCGCCGTGGCCCTCGCGGATGCACTCCCCGCGCTTGCGCGCCGCGAAGTCGCCGGCACGGCGGACGAACTCGGCCTCGGTCCAGGCGGCGAGTCGCTCGATGGCGGCCCGGTCGGCCGGCGGCAGCAGCTGGCGCAATTCGACGAAATTCTCGCGCGCGGCGGCGAGCACCTGTCCCGGTTCGCCGAAGCGGCTGCCGGACGGCGCGGTCCGCGCCGCGGCGTGGAAATCCACCAGCATCGCCGCGAGCTGCGCCAGATGATGCGGGCGCAGTTCGCCGCGCGCGGCGACATGGTCCAGCCGTCCCGCCTCGGCGAAGCGACGCATGCGCACCGCCCATTCGATCGCGGGCAGGGCGCCGATCACCGGGGCCGTTTCGCTGCCGCCGATCGGCACCACGTCGAGGTAGAGATCGGGCGCCAGCCGGCGGTTGAGCTCCAGCTCGGCGCGGCAGCAGGCTTCGCGCCGCGCCAGCGTGCCGTAGTCGAGAAAGGGCAGGGTCACCGGCTTATTGATCTTCCAGGCGAACTCGCCGGCGAGCAGCAGCCAGGAAGCGTGGGTTTCGACCAGGGCAACCGCGTCGGGCGCCTCGGCGAAA
>JALHNN010000131.1:0-6580 GCA_022843505.1 Sulfuritalea sp. | reverse complement strand
CGCCGCGCATCAGTGCGGCAATCAGGGGCGTCTGGCTCTCGGTCATGCTGCGGGTCACGGTCTTGCGCCGCCGCGGCGCCGGCACCTCAGTGCGGGCTGTCCTCGCGCTTGACGGCGGGCAGTTCGATGTCGAACAGCCGGCCCTGCTCGCCCGAGGCCAGGGTGCCGCCCATGTCCTCGACGCGCTGGCCGACGATCTCCATGCGACTGGCCCGGTGGCTTTCGTCTTCCGCACTCATGGGCTGGTCGTCGGGCTCGACGCGCACGCGGATGCGCACGCCCTTGGCGCAGGGGCCGGTTTCTATCGTGATGTGCCCGCTCAGGGTCGGCAGCAGGTTCATCAGCACTTCTTTCAGATAGTCGGGCACCAGGTCGCACCAGGGCAGGTTCTGGCCCGGGCGAAACTCGATCGGGCTGCGGAAGCGCCGGTCGAAACTGAAAAAATAGCAGACCGCCTCGATCACCGGATTGACGCTGGTGTATTCCGGCCGGTCGTTGACCGTGGCGAAGGCGGAGATCTGCCGCGTCATGCTGAAAATGCGCCGGCTCTGCTGCTGGATGCTGTCGGCCGCTTCGGCGGCTTCGTCGTCGCCCTGCAGGCGGTCGGCCAGCTGCTGCCCGAGTGCCGCGATGACCGTCAGCGCGTTGCCGGTTTCGTGCGAGACGTTGGCCGCCAGCGCCGACATGGCCGCCATCTTTTCGCGATGCCAGAGGTGCTCCTGGGCAATGCGGCGCTCCTGGGCCGCCCTTTGCTCGTCGATGATCGCCTGGCCGCGCCGCACGATGTAGAGCAGCGTCGCGAACAGCAGGATCAGCAGGCCGCCGACCACCCGCAGGAGCTCGCCAGCGTTGGCGGCGGCGATCTGGAAATCGCGCTTTGCCGTCTGTTCTATCCTGCCCTGGTTGGCGGCGATCAGGCGCGCCAGCTGTTCCGAACTGACCTTGACCTGTTCCAGCAGGGGCGTGACATCGGAATAGATCTCGAAGACGCCGACCACCTCGGGGCTGTTGTTGCGCCGCACCGGGATGTAGCTGGAGATCAGGTCGCGGTTCTCGACCACACCTTCGAAACTGCTGAAATGCGCGCGGTGGGTTAGTTCGCTGGCCGCCTTGCCTCCCACCGCCGAGCGCCAGCCGGCATTGGCGCGCTTGTCCTCGCCGATCTGGCTGTGGTCGGAGGAATAGATGGTCAGGCCGCGCAGGTCGAAGACCTTGATCTTGAAGACATTGCTGTTGCGCATCGTGGCAATCGCGCGCTGGTCGAGTTCCCTGAAGCCGGGCAGGGATTTCAGCTTGAGGCCGATTTCGCCCTGGCAGGCCTGGGCTGCCTTGTCATCGCCTGCCTTGCCGGCGCGGCATTGATCGAGCGACAGCGCCTGCGCGCGGATCAGGATGGGGGCGACATGCGCATCCCAGAGCGAATTGGCGAACAAGTGCGTCAGATTGACGTTGGCGATTTCCTGGGCCTTGACCAGGCTCCGCCGTGCCGCTTGTTCGGTCTCGCTGGAGAGTTCGGCCTGGGCGTCACGGAATAGCCGGGACTGTTGCTGTTGGACGTTGTCGAAGAATTCCAGTTCGCGTCGCTCCATGAGATACAGGGCAACGCCAACCACGGCGAAGGACAGCAGCGCGGCAATGCTGAAATAGCGGAGCAGCTGGAAGGGCCGGCGCGTGCCCAGCGCTTTGGTGGCTGCGGCCCGCTCGGCCGCCGGAAAATCAAGGCTCACGGCTTGAAAACCGCGCTGGCGGGCGCGGATGTTCGCAAGGATGGACATGGCATCGTGGGATCGTAACTGGAAACGGGGACAAACCGGAACCGCCGCGGCAGGCGGAACCCGGTCCGCGCGCCCGATGGGTTTGCGTCGCGCCGCCGGGAGCGGCGTAACGATCAGTTTCCATGCAGATGATTCTCCGGCCTGGCGAAACGGGAAGCCGACAGCGATTGCGCGACCTGTCCCTCCGCCGATCAAATTTCATTCTGCGCTCGCACCTTGGGAATACTTTGACGCATATCAATGTCATGGAGCGATCCCCCGGAGGATCCTGCCTGCAGTGTGACCGAATGCACACGGGTATCCGCGTGGGCTGTCGTCACCGGCAGACCGAATTTTCCCGCCGGAATCCGGAAGCCGCTTGCGCGGCGTCCGACCTCCCGGACCGCAATCGCTTCCTGTGGCAGGGGGCGCTCGTCGGCGACTTGCCCCGCAGAGGAACCAAAGCCGTGGCTGTATCACGCCGGGCATTCGGAAATGCCTTGACAGGAACGAACGATCGTTCTATAAAGTGGCCATGGGCAAAGGTGAACACACACGGCAAGCCATCCTGGACGAGGCGTTCGCGTTGGCGAGCTGCGTTGGCGTCGGCGGACTGAGCATAGGCATGCTCGCCGAGCGGACGAAGATGTCGAAGAGCGGCCTCTTCGCGCATTTCGGTTCCAAGGAAGAGCTCCAATTGGCCGTATTGCGCGAGGCCCAGCAGCGCTTCGCCGAGGTTGTGCTGCGTCCGGCTTTCCGGCAGCCGCGCGGCTTGGGGCGCCTGCGGGCGATCGTGGTGAACTGGCTGGACTGGACGCGGGAAGCCAACCTGCCCGGCGGCTGCGTGATCAATGCCGCCGCCGCCGAGTTCGATGACCAGCCCGGGCCGCTGCGCGATGAAGTGCGCAACGGCCTGCTTGCCCTGCGCCGTACCCTCGCCGAAACCGTCGCCAAGGCAGTGGCGGTCGGCGAGCTTCGTGCCGACACCGATCCCGAGCAGTTTGCCTTTGAAATGGAAGGCATTTACCAGGTGGCGCAGCAGAGCCGCCGCCTCCTCAACGACCCGGACGCGGACCGCCGGGCGCTGCTTGCCTTCGATCGCCTGGTCCGCGATTACGCGGTGGATTCCGCCAAGGAGTGATCATGGAATTGAAACTCAAGCCCGCTTTTTTTTGGCCTAACAACAGCACGATCGTTCGTTCGTTTAAGTTTTCGGCCGGTTTGGCCTGGCTGCGCCTCAAGTACCGCCTGCTCTGGCAGCTGGTACCTCGGCGTGCCATCGAGCATGGTGCGCGCCAGTTGCTGACGCCTCCCGCCCATCGCTTTCCGGATGCCGAGCTGCGCCAGATGGAAGAAGCCAGCCTGCTGCGGATTCCCATGGTGACCGGAACCCTGATCGGCTGGCGCTGGGGACGGGCACGCGATCCGGCTGTCGTGCTGGTACATGGCTGGGGCGGGCGCGGTACCCAGTTGCGGCGTTTCATCGAACCCCTGCTGGCGCGCGGCCTGTCGGTCGTTGCCTACGATGCCCCCGGCCACGGCATGACCGGCGGCACCGAGTCCTCCCTGCCGCACTTCCTGCGCGCCCTCGACGCCGTGCTCGACCACCTGGGCCCGGTGCATGCCCTGGTCGGCCATTCAATGGGTGGTGCGGCCGCGGCACTGACCATGGCGCGGCGGCCCGATGCGGTCGGACGCGGCGTGCTGATCGCGGCGCCCGCCAGCCTGACCGACGCCACCTATCGGCTGGCGGCGGCCCTGGCCTGGCCGCAGGCCCTCACCGCCGCCGTGCGCAGGCGCATCGAGTACCGCTTCGGTATCAGCTGGGACGAGTTCGAGAGCGAGCGGGCTTCCGGCCCGCAAGAGCTGCTGGTGATCCACGACCGCGACGACAGCGAAGTTCCCTTGACCTGCGCCCGGCGCCACCTGCGTGCCTGGCCCCGGGCCCGCCTGCTGGAAACCGGCGGCCTCGGCCATCGCCGCGTGCTGGCCGACCCGACGGTGTTGGAAGCAACCGCCGACTTCATTACCGGAGCCCGGCCATGAGTGCCCGCCCGCCCTGGGCGGCGGCAAGCGGGCCGCGGATCCGCCATGCCGATGCGAACGACCGCGACGCGCTGGCGGGATTCCTCGGCGAAATGGACGCCGCGGGCCTCTACCAGCGCCATTTCGCCCATGGCGAGGCGCCGAATCTGGCCCTGCTCGGGCGTCTTGACGCCGCCGACGGCCGTGACCGGGTCGTGATGCTGGCGGTCGATTCCGCGCGCCGGGTCGTCGGCCACGCCGAATACGTGGCCGGGAACGGCGAGGCCGAGTTCGCCCTGATGGTGCTGCCGAACTGGCGTGACTGCGGCATCGGCCAGGCCCTGCTCGGCTCCCTGGTTGCCGCGGCGACGGACGCCGGCCTGCGGCGTTTGCATGGAATGATCCAGGCCACCAATACCCGCGCCCTGCAGGTCGCGCGCAAGCGCGGCTTTGGCATCGCCGCCGGCGACGACGCCACGACCGTGATAGTCTCGCGCTCTCTGGCGCAGCAAGGCGTGGGCGACCCGACCGATCCAGCTTGCGCCGCGCCGCCCGCTGTGAGGCAACCGAACCGCCATGACCCTGACCGAGTTCCGCTACATCGTCGCCCTGGCCCGTGAGCACCACTTCGGCCGCGCCGCCGACAAATGCAATGTGTCGCAGCCGACCCTGTCGGTGGCCGTCAAGAAACTCGAGGAGGAACTCGGCGTCGCCCTGTTCGAGCGCAGTACGGGCGAGGTGCGCACCACACCGATCGGCGAACAGATCGTGCGCCAGGCCGAGCGAGCCCTGGCCGAGGCCGCGCGGGTGGGCGAAATCGCCGCCGCCGGCAAGGACCCGCTGAACGGTCCCCTGCGCCTGGGCGTGATCTACACCATCGGCCCCTGGCTGCTGCCGGCCCTGGTGCCGCGCGTCAGGCAGCGCGCGCCGCAGATGCCGCTCTACATCGCCGAGGGCTATACGGAAAACCTGATCGAACGCCTCAAGGCCGCCGAGCTCGACGTGCTGGTGCTGGCCCTGCCCATCGACGAGCCCGGACTCGTCGCCCAGCCGGTCTACGAGGAGGACTTCCGCACCCTGGTGCCCACGGGCCACCCCTGGGCCAGGCTGAAAACGCTGCGCCCCGAGCAACTTCTCGACGAACCGCTGTTGATGCTGGGTGCGGGAAACTGTTTCCGCGACCAGGTGCTCGACCTGTGCCACCGCGCCAGTCAGGGCGAATCGCCCCAGGTACTCGAGGGCAGCTCGCTGGAGACCATCCGCCACATGGTCTCTTCCGGCGTCGGCGTCACCGTGATGCCGTCCTCGAGCGTCGACAACATCCCGGCCGACGACCCCCTGCTGCGCGTCAAGCACTTCGTCAAGCCCAGCCCGACGCGCCGCGTCGGCCTGGTCTGGCGCTCGAGTTTCCCGCGCCACAAGGCGATCGACGTGATGCGCCAGGCCGTGCTCGACTGCCAGCTGCCGGGGACCCACGCGATCCATTGAGCCAATAGCCGTCCGCTATCGGGCCGCTGAAGAAAATCAATTAGAACTTGTAACACGCATCGGCTAAAGTCCGAAGATGGCAAGGGGCATTGCGCCCATTGACCGGGTGCCGCGCGACGGCGCGGCGCATTCATTTCAACGTTGAGGAGAATCACCATGGCAGCACTCAAGGGATCCAAGACCGAAGACAACCTGAAAGCCGCATTCGCGGGCGAATCGCAGGCCAACCGGCGCTATCTGTATTTCGCGAACAAGGCCGACGTCGAGGGCTATGCCGACGTCGCCGGCGTGTTCCGCAATACCGCCGAAGGTGAAACCGGCCACGCCCACGGCCACCTCGAATACCTGGAGAAGTGCGGTGACCCCGCCACCGGCCTGCCTTTCGGCGCGACGGCGGACAACCTGAAGTCGGCCATCGCCGGCGAGACGCACGAGTACACCGACATGTACCCGGGCATGGCCAAGACCGCGCGCGAGGAAGGCTTCGACGAAATCGCCGACTGGTTCGAGACCCTGGCCAAGGCCGAGCGTTCGCACGCCAACAAGTACCAGAAGACGCTGGACAGCCTGAACAGCTGATAAAGGCCCGCGGACGGCGCCCGGATACACCGGTCGCCGTACCGCCAGCGCCGACCCCCGACCCCGACGCCCTATCCACTCATCAAGCAACAAGGAAGGACGCCATGCGCGAAGGCAATCTCGAAGCACCGACCCGACACGTCATCGACTGGAAGAACCCCGGGTTCTACGACCAGGCCGCCTGCGAGCAGGAGATGGAGCGCATCTTCGACATCTGCCATGGCTGCCGCCGCTGCATATCGCTGTGCAATGCGTTTCCCAAGCTGTTCGACTTCATCGACGAGGCCGGCGACGCGGAAACCGCCGGCGTGCCCAAGGAGAAGTTCTGGCAGGTGGTCGACCAGTGCTACCTGTGCGACGTCTGCTACATGACCAAGTGCCCCTATGTTCCCCCGCACCAGTGGAACCTGGATTTCCCGCACACCATGCTGCGCGCCAAGGCGATCCAGTACAAGACGGGCAAGATGAAATTCCGCGACAAGCTGCTGACTTCCACCGAGCTGGTCGGCACCCTGTCCTCGATTCCCGTGGTGGCCCAGGTGGTCAACGCGGCCAACAAGTTCGGCCCGGCGCGCGCCGTGCTGCAGCAGGTGCTCGGCGTCGACGCCCGCCGGGAACTGCCCGAGTTCGACTCGGCCAATTTCCGCGCCGATGCGACGGCCAGCCACAACCATCCGGTCCGGGACGGCAAGCTCTCGCCCGGCAAGGTCGCCGTGTTCTCGACCTGCTACGTC
>JALHNN010000130.1 GCA_022843505.1 Sulfuritalea sp. | reverse complement strand
GACGATGCCATCGAACTGCTGCGCGCCGGTCGGCTCCAGGTCACCTGGGCGCGACTGCCCTCCGCGGTGCTGCTGCCCAAGTCGCTCGAAACTGCCATTGACAGCTTCAAGGCCACCGGCAGCATGGCCGCTCTCCTGTCCAAGCCGGTCGATATTGCTGAACTCCTGCAGCGCATCCGCCGCGCCCAGGCGCGCTGATTTCCGCCATGCCCGCCATCCCCAGCACATTCAGTCTCCTGCGCCTGCTCAGCCTGCGTTCCGGCCAGGCCGACCCGGATGAGATTGACGCCGCAATCCGCGACAACGCACGCGTCGGCGGTACCAACCTGTGGGTGCTGATGTTCGCCATCGTCATCGCCTCGGTCGGGCTCAACGTTAATTCCACGGCCGTGATCATCGGCGCCATGCTGATCTCGCCTTTGATGGGCCCCATCATCGGCATCGGTTTCGGCGCTGCGATCCACGACTACGAGCTGATCCGACACTGCTTCCGAAATTTGGCGACCTTCGTCCTCATCAGCCTGTTCGCCTCGACGCTGTATTTCTTCCTGACCCCGATCAAGGAGGCCCATTCCGAACTGCTGGCGCGGACCTCGCCGAATCTGTGGGACGTGCTGATCGCCTTCTTCGGTGGCGCCGCTGGCGCTATCGGGCTCTCGCGCAAGGAAAAAGCCACGCTGATCCCCGGCGTCGCCATCGCCACGGCCTTGATGCCCCCGTTGTGCACCGCCGGCTTCGGCATAGCTACCGGACAACCGCGCTTTTTCCTCGGCGCCTTCTACCTGTTCCTGATCAACGGCGTCTTCATTGCGCTGGCGACACTCGCCATCATGCGCATCCTGCGCCTGCCGCAGCACACCTTTCCCGACGAGGCAGCGCGCCGCCGCGGACGACTGGTGATCGCGCTGGCCGTGACAGTGACCCTGGTGCCCAGCACCTACCTCGCCTGGGACCTGGTGCAGACGGAACTCTTCAACGGCCGAGTCGCCCGCTTCGTGCGCCAGGCGGTGGAAGCACGCGAGGACCTGACGCTGATTTCGCACCAGGCTGACCGCGCGAAGGGCGAAATCCGCCTGACCGTGATCGGCCGCGGCGCAACGGCGGAACTCGAAACCGATCTCAACCAGCGCCTGCCGGGCGCCGACCTGGCCGGCACACGATTGAGCCTGCGCCGTCCTTCGGATGCGACGCAGGAACTGGGCTCGCTCAAGCGCGAGTTGCAGCAGGATCTGCTGCATCGCTCGCTCGTCGTGCAGGAGGAAAAGTCTGCGCGGTTGGCGGAGATGGAAGCCCGGCTGGCGAGGCTGGACGCCACGGTGGCCGAGCTTGCCCGTATCGAGCGCGAGATCAACGCGCAACTCCCGGCCCTGGCCGGCGTCACGGTTACCGCAACCACACGCAAGGATGCCAACGGCACAGCGCGGCTACAGGTGCTGGTCGCCCTCGACGCGCCGCGCGGCTTGCCCGCCGCCGAGACCCAGCGCTTGCGGCGCTGGCTCGCCGCCCGACTGCCAGAGGCTGAGATCAGCCTCGTCACCGGCAAAATCGTGACGGGGCAGAAATAGCAGCATCGTCATCAACACGTCTTTCAAGAAAAGGCCCCTCGAGCGATGAGCAGCCCGACACCGAACGATTACTCCGCGCTGATCAGCCAGGCGTCGGCCGAAGTCGACAAGAAGGCGCAGGCCCAGCAGTTGCGGGAAAGTCGGCGCAAGAAGAACACGGGCCAGCAAATTGCCGTTGCTGTCTGCACACTTGTCGTCAGCATCGCCGGGTATCAGATATGGAGCCGACTGGCGCCGCCCGGCGACAAGCAGGTGGCAAAGGACCTCGAAAATACCGTCGAACAGGCGCGCGCCGTGATCGACCAGACACGCAAGGAAACCGGCCAGTTGCCCGATGCGCTGCCCGCAGCGATGGCCTCGGTGGTGCGATATGAAAAGACAGACAAGGCCTACAAGCTCAGCGCCACGGTACTCGGTGTGCGCGTGACCATGGAATCCGACGGACCCAAACGAACCGACTTTGGAGTGAAGCAATGAGGAACAACATGACAGTGAATCGCTGCAGGGGCTACACGCTCGTCGAAATCATGGTCGCCCTGGCGATCATCGCCGTGCTTGGGGCAGTTTCGGTGATCGCCTATGGGGAGTACACGGCCAAGGCCAAGGCGGTGGACATCGTGACCCAATACGAGGCGCTGCGTACGCGGGCTGCCACGGTCCTGTCGAACCGCACTGTCGAGAAGTGCGACGACGTGCAGATGATGCTCAATGGCAGGCACCCGGTGGGCAGCAGCCATGCGGCGCTGGGCTACGACTTCGTGAAGATTGCCGACAAGGCCTACCGCCCCGTGCTTGCCGTGTGTGGCAAGGCCGACGCCGGGCGCGACGCAGTACGCGTCGCGCGTGCGGCGCACGACAGCCTCGCCCGGCAGGCCAGCGCCATGGAGAAGGATGCCGTGCTGACCGACAGCGTCGTCAGCTTTGCCCTGCGCCTCACCGAGGGCGACCAGGCCGTATGTCGCACCCCCGTCAGCAATCCGGTGTCGCCCTGCGATGCCGCAGGGGCGGCGCAGGCCAAAGCCCATAAGGCGGCCTACGACCAGAAGAAGGCTGACCTGCAGGCGCTGCAAAGGGCGCCGCAAGCGCCACCGCCCGGCCAGGCGCCGTCACTTAAGCAGGCAGCCCCCGTCGTGGCGCCACCTGACCCCGGACAGGCGCCGGCGCCGGGTCTTTTGCCCATGAAAGCCCCTTCGCTGCGGCAGCCCACAGTCGCAGTGGCGCCACCTGCCCCCGTGCAGCAGAGGGTACCGACGCCACGGCCGGCAGAGCCGGCAGCGCATCCGGCCCAATGTACGCTAGTAGATCCCGCGACGGGTCGGCCGGCTGCGTTCCCACCTGGTTCAACGTACGAATCCAAAACAGACGCGAACCCCAATCCCAACCCCCTTCCTTCAAAGGCGCCCGGTAGCGAGTGCATAGTCTGCGGTGACCCAAACAAGGGCACTCCTTGTTCTGACCTTGATCTGGTGCTGGCGATCACTGCCGTGTGCCCGGATGACAAACCGTTTTGCGGGAACAGGGTCATCAATGACGGCGGCGTGATCAAGGAGTACCGGATGTGTGTCGACAATGCCCGCGTGACCGCCGGACTTGAGAAAAATAAGGCACTTGGCGGGGCTTGCCTGAAACAATTGGGACCAGGTCAACCGATTGGAGAGTGTGACGCCTTTTGCTACGGCGACCTGTGCAACTCGGACACCAATCCGAACAGTGGTCTCCGGGTGACGCAATGCCAGTGATGGAAGTGGAACCGGATCGCGTACGAAAGGCCGTGATCAAAGGAAAGTCGGCGCTGATGAAGCCCCGGCGCAGCACGGCGGTCGAGCAAAGCACTCTCTCCTCGCCGCGGCGGATGGCGGGACGGCGCCGATCGCCGTGATGATGCACAGGCTGCCGGGCGTGGTGGCATCGGCGCTGCTGGTGGGCGCCTGCGCCTCAGGTACGGCGGCGCTGCCACCTGACCGGCTGGCGCATTCCGCCTGGCAGCTCGTGGCGATCCAGTCGATGGATGACGCCCAGGGCACGACGCGCATTGCCGACCCGTCGCGCTTCACGCTGACGTTCGGCGCCGACGGCCGCGCCAGCCTACGCCTGAATTGCAACCGCGGCACCAGCAGCTACGCGGCGACGCCGGCGGGCGACGGTAGCTCCGGCTCGCTGAGCTTCGGACCGGTCGCGACGACGCGTGCGCTGTGCCCGCCGCCCCGCCTCGACGAACGCGTAGCGCGCGACCTCGGCCACGTGCGCAGCTACCTGCTCAAGGACGGCAAGCTGTACCTGAGCTTGATGGCGGACGGCGGCATCTACGAGTGGCAGCCCGACACGACGACGAAGGAGACCCAACGATGATCCGCCTGTTGCTGCCCTGCCTGCTGCTGCTTGCCTCCCATGCCTGGTCTGCCGACGCGGAACGCCGGGTGCAGGCGATCAGCTTCGCCAAGGGCCAGAGTGCCTCCGTGGTCAAGGGCCGCATCGCCGGACAGCAGTATGTCGATCACACCCTGCGCGCGGGAGCCGGGCAAACCCTGAGCGTGAGCCTCGAATCGGCAAACCGCTCGATCTATTTCAACCTGTTGCCGCCCGATTCAAAGGATGTAGCCATGGCGCGCGGCGAGATGCGCGACAACCGCTACGCCGGCCTGCTGCCGGATGACGGCAAGTACACCATCCGCGTCTTCCTGGTGCGTGCGGCCGCTCGGCGCGGCACTGCCGCCGACTACAGCCTGAAAGTCGGCGTTGATGGCACGGCGCTAAAGCCCATCGCGGCGGCCAGGGATGCGCTGGTCAAGGGCACGCGCTATCACGCTACCGCTACCACCGCCTGCGCCCCGGCCTACTCGCAGGCGCGCGAGTGCGCCGCGGGCGTGGTGCGCCGCGGCGTCGATGGCACGGCAACTGTCGAGTTGCGTTGGGACGGCGGCGGCGTGCGCCGCATACTTTTCGTCAGGGGCGAGGCGAAGGCGGCAGATACTGATGCCACCATGAAGAGCATGCGCAACGAGCGCGGCTGGGTGGTCGAGTTCGAGAATGGTGGCCGTTTTGAAATAGCCGAGCCACTTGTATTCGGAGCTTAAATGGCGTGAAACAGGGGCTTATTTCTACTCGGCCGTGGACAGAGAATCAAGATTAGCTTCGGTCTAGAAATACTCGGTCCGCTCTTCATCTTAAAGACTGCTCCGCTCAGTTACCTACCCTTGAGTCTTTGACCCATTGAGAGACCGGAATGGGCACCGAGCGGTAGTTCCTCCAAACTGAGCCATTGTCCGCAAGACCGACGAGCAGGCAGTTAAAACTGACCGAATAAGACCAAGCACGGTTCGGGACTCAATGAATTGGCGCCACAGCTGCGACAGCCATCCGTACGCAGATGGACGTGACGCTGATAATCAGGCGCAGCAACGGCTCGCGCCAGGAAGTGCCATAGCTGTGCCGCATCGACACGCCTGTCGAGGGCGCCTGCTAAAGGCTTGGTGGCATACTGTCCTATGCGCTGCGCGCCCTGATGGCGGGTTAGCCAAACGCCACAGCTCCTGGCCACTTCATCCTGCGGAGAGCCAAACCCATGAAAAAAACCCGTTCCGCGAATGCCATCCGCCTGGAGTTCGCGCCCGGTTGCCTGGTTCAGTCCAACCTGTCGGGCGCGGCCTTCACCGGCGACTGGCTGTGGGTGGCCGGCGACGAAGCCTGCGGCGTTGACCGCCTGAGCCGACTTGATCCCGTGGGGAGCGAGACCTTGCGCTTCGGCGAAGTGCGTGATTTCCCGCTGGCCGAACTGTTGGACCTGCCCGGCGCTGCGGGGGAAGAGGCCGATCTGGAGGGCATGGCCGCCGCCGGGGGGTTCCTCTGGGTGGTGGGCTCGCATGGACTGAAGCGCAAGAACGCCAAGCCGGACCGGGGCCATGCCGAAAACGCCAGGCGGCTGGCGAAAGTAACGCTCGACGGCAACCGTCGCCTGCTGGCCTGCCTGCCGATCGAGCCCGACGCCAACGGTGCGCCCTGCCTGGTGCGACAGGCCCGGGACGGCCGCCGGGCGTTGCGCCTGAAGGGTGATGCCCAAACCAACCTGCTCAGCCGTGCGCTCGCCGACGACCCCCACTTCGGACCCTACATGGCGATCCCGGGCAAGGACAACGGCTTCGACATCGAAGGCCTTGCCGTGGACGGCCACCGGCTGCTGCTCGGCTTGCGCGGCCCGGTGTTGCGCGGCTGGTCGGCGCTGCTCGAGATCGCGGTCGAAACCCGCGGCGACCAGCTGAGTCTGGCGCCCCTGGACGACAGGGGAACGCTGATCCGCAAGCACTTCCTGCAGCTCGACGGCCTGGGCGTGCGGGACCTGCACTTCTCCGGCGATGACCTCTACATCCTGGCCGGCCCGACGATGGTGCTGAACGGCGATATCCGCGTCTTCAAGTGGCCCGCCGCCCGGCCCCTCCTCGCGGCCAACCGCGACCCGGTGCGCTTCGAGTCGGCGCTGACCGAGTCGGTATCGCTGCCCCATGGTCGCGGCACCAACCGCGCCGAGGCCATTTGCGACCTGCCACCGGCCTTGTCGGGAGGCAAGGCGAGCTGGCTCGTGCTCTACGACGCACCGGGTGCCGATCGCAAGGAGGGCGAGCACACCGTTTTCGGTGACCTGCTGCGCCACGCTTGAGATCCCTGGCCCGGGTCCGACCTGACCATCCCATGGCTGCCTGCCCCGAGATCGACCCCGCGTCACCGCTGCAGTTCGTCATCAATGCCGCAGCGGGCAGCAGCGACGCCGAGTCGAAGCGCGAAGTCATCGAAGCCGCGCTGCGTGCGGGCGGTCGGCGCGGGGACTTGCTGTTCAGCCGCCCCGCCGAGTTGCCTCGCGTGGCACAGATGGCGGCGGCCCAGGCCATCGCCACCCGCACAGCTGTGGTCGCCGTCGGCGGTGACGGCACCCTCAACACGGTGGCGCAGGCCGCGTACGCCGCGGGCTGTGCCATGGGGGTGGTGCCGCAGGGGACGTTCAATTACTTCGCTCGCACCCATGGCATTCCCGCCGACCAGGCCGAGGCGGTCGACCTGCTGCTGCGTGCGGCGCCGGCGCCGGTTCAGGTGGCCGGCATCAACGAACGCGTGTTCCTGGTCAACGCCAGCCTCGGGCTCTACCCGGAGCTGCTGGAAGACCGCGAAGCCTACAAGGCCCGTTTCGGCCGCAGCCGCTGGGTGGCGTTCGTCGCGGCCTGTGCGACGCTGCTGCGCGCACAACGCCGGCTGCGACTGCACATCGAGACGGGTGGCGCGGTTCGCGACCTGCAGACCCTGACGCTGTTCGTCGGTAACAACCGGCTGCAGCTGCAGCAGTTCGGTGCCGAGCCGGAGGACACCGTGGCCGGCACGCCCGGCGCAGGCAGCATCGCCGCGCTGATGCTGCGCCCCATCGGCACCTTGTCGATGATCCGGCTGATCCTGCACGGGGCGATGGGTACGCTCGGCGAAGCGCAGAGCGTGGAGCGCTTCGAGTTCCACCGCATGGTGGTCAGGCCGACCCTCGCACCCGGTGGCCGTTTGGTGAAAGTCGCCTTCGATGGCGAGGTGACGAGGATGCGCGCGCCGCTCGACTTCCGCGTGCTCGAAAAGCCCTTGTTCCTGCTGATGCCGCCGCGCGACGAAGCCGCGACCGGTACCGCAAGCGACGCCGGGGAATCGGGCGGATGAGCGTCCTGCTGCAGATCTCGGATACACACATCGGCACCGAACAG
>JALHNN010000129.1 GCA_022843505.1 Sulfuritalea sp. | reverse complement strand
GTTCCTGCCAAAAGCCGATGTGGTGATCGTGGACAAGCTGGGCAGTCAGTCGCCGGTGGTGGTTGGTAATGTCCCGATCGGCGTCGCCTTCTTCGGTCACTACACGAGCAAGGTGGGCGACGTCATGACGCGGTTCTTCGAGACCGCGTTCCAGGTGATCCCGGCGCCGAATGCACAGCTTCCCAGCGAGTTGGCCTATCAGAAGAACGGCGTGCTGTTCGGCAACCGGCTGATCCAGGCCTCCCGCCGGGCCAACGTCGCCGACCCGCAGCTGCGTACCGACCTGATCGCCTACGTCTACAACTGCACCCTCTACGACCTGCAGGACGGCACCATCGACCCGGCGGCCTTCTCCCAGAGCACCGACATCTGGGCGCTGATGGGCACACCCAATCCGGCGCGCTTCTCGACCTACGGCAATCCCGTCCAGGTCGATACCTGCCCCAACGTCTACACCTACCTCGCCGCCCGCCTGCCGGCGGAAGTGGCGCGAGCCCGCGCGATGCTCGCCTTCCAGTTGAATCCATCACTCGACCCGACCGCCGCGCAAGGCGTGATCGACAGCCAGATCGAGCAGGCCTACTACAAGACCAAGATCGCGACCGCCGCCCAGGGTGCGGCCGACCTCCTGCGCCAGAACATCATGATCAACCTGATGCAGGATACGAGCAGCATCGTCGGGCAGAAGATCAACGACCCCGCTTCCATCATGATCGCGACGGCCCGGGCCAACGCCACGGCCTCGATCAATTCGTCTTTCCTGACCATGGGCAAGGTCGCCGAGCAGGCCCTGCCGCTGGTGCGCAACGTGATCGAGGCGATCATCTACGCGGTTTTTCCGTTCGTGTTTCTGTTGTTCCTGCTGGCGCAAGGGCGAGGCCTCGGGCTCGCGCTCAAGAGCTTCATCCTGAGTCTGGTCTGGATCCAGCTCTGGCCACCGCTCTATGCGATCCTCAACTACGTGGCCACGCTGGCCAGCGCCAAGAACCTCGAACCCGCCGCGCGCATGGGTGCATCGACCCAGGGCCTGGCCCTCGAAACCGCATCGAGCATCTACCACGGCGCCATCTCCGACCAGGCCGTGGCGGGCTACATGGTGATCTCGATCCCGATCATCGCCACCGCCATCATCAAGGGCGGCGAAGTGGCCTTCCAGGCGGTCACCGGCGTCGGGCCGATGCAGTCCGCCGTGTCGGGAGAGTCGAGTTCGACGAGCAAGGGCAATGTGACCCAGGACTCCGTCTCCATCGACCAGCAGCAACTCGCACCGAACCGTACCTCCGCATTCATGTCCACGACGAGCAATGCCCACGGCAGCACCATTCAGGGCAGCGGGCCGGATGCGGGCGTCTTCCGCTACCAGGCCACCCTGAGCCGGCTGGCCACCACCTTCACCTTCAGCGAGCGCCAGGCGACCACCCTTTCAGAAAACGCCCGCGAATCGGAAACCCTTGCCAGGACGGAACGCGACTCGATGCAGCGTAGCCAGTCTGCGGCCCTCACCAATGCACTCGGCATCCAGGACAGCTTCGACCGCTCGCAACAACGTTCAGGCGCAAGCACCACGTCCGATGGCGGATCCACCTCGACGCAGCTCCAGAAACTCAACTCGGTCGCCCGCGAGGTCAACCGGCGGCTAGGGTTGGGGGAAGATTCGACTGTGGGCAAAACCGTCGTCGCCTCCGCTTCAGTCGGTGCCAAGATCCCGCTCACCGAGATTGGCGGTCAAATGATAGGAGAGGGCCGACAGATGGATCAGGAACGACTGCAAAGCTCCTACGACTTCGCCCGCAAGGCCGTCGAAACCGCGCAACTGTCGGAAGCCACATCTCTGGTCAAGGAGTTCCGCTCGTCGGATGCCTACCAGTGGGCGCGGGGCAGCAGAACCACCGGCACCTCCGGCTTCGACTCATCGTATCGCGAAGCGGTCGATCATCAATCCGCCAGCGAGAACGCCTATGGCCGGTCCAGGGAACTCACACGGGCTGCGCAGTTCATGAGCGAGTGGAGCAGTGGCGCCCAGACCGATTTCACCAACTATGCGGCACGCCGGCTGTCGGAACGTGGATTGCTTCGCGAGGACGATCCGATCAAGCTGCAGCGCGCCGTCACAGAGATCGCCTTCGGCTACGCGAAAGGCGGTGACGTCGGCAGTCAGTTCGTCCCCGCCGAGTAACCCGCTACCCCAACTCCTCGGCTGGGGCTCATCGACGCTGCGCGATGATTTCAACAAAAACGATGCCTCCGGGAACGTCGATGCGGTGCGAGGTCAGGCGGCGGAGAATGTCGGCGCCATTCGCGATGGCCAATCCCGCCAGCATGTAACACCAGGACAAGGTGTTGGCAATGATCTCGCGACACGAATCCGTGCAACGGAAAGCAGGGCCGCCACGACCATCGATACTCGCAGAAGGGAAGTTTCCCAGGAACAAGGCGCCCTGAGCGAGAACTACAACGCGACTGTGCAAGTCGACAAGGTTAGCCCGAATCACAGCGGGAACATAGCAGTTTGGGACACCGTTGGCGCGGAGGCCGATAACCGCGCCAAGCTGGGTACGCCTCCGGAAAGACCGAGCATCGGCGAGTGGCATTTGAACAAAGACGGCGTCCCGGCTACCGGCCCGAAGGCTGGATCAGGGGATGCAGCAGTATCTCCTGATAAGCCTGAGCGATCTACAAAATCCTGAGACGCTGATCGTCCGGTCGACCAACAGGACTTCGACCGGAAGGCAGCAGGAACAGCCGAAATTCAGTCGTCGGCTGAGCCAAGCTCCATGCTAGCGAGATCGCTTCCAGTGAAGTAGCCGGGCGTACGATCGTAGTATCGACTTGCCGCATTCCTCGTCACCATGGGATCGTTATGGACCCAGCCGTTGAAGTCCGGGTCAATTCGGCGATCCGCCTCCGCGCGCTCGTCATCCGACAACAACGGCATCGACAAAGCGGCGCGAATCGATAGAACCAGACTCGACAGCCAGTCGGTCAGGTATTCGTGGAGAGATTTTGGATCGAAACTCACAGCTCGCTCACAATAGAAACAATATGATAATAATACGCTTGACATTGTTCCGGTCAACGCTTGGGTGACAATTGGCCGAGGAATCTTCCCCGCCAGGGCAACGAACTTTACGGTTTGATCGGTCCCCGGATGGAAGGGGCCTACATCTGCCGGCGCCTCGGCCATAGCTGGCGATCAAGGGCTGCCCTCGAGGGTCAACCAAACCTGCTTGAGTATTGGGCCGCCCCAGTTCCCCCACTTACACGATAACGAGTCACACGATTACTATCGGCTCAATGGATCGCGACCAGCGCGCCAACGTCAGTACGCTATATGTAGTGCTGAACGTTTCAAATATGAACGCGTGTCGTGTGCCGTTAACGTCGGTGATCATGATCTCCGCACTTCCTAGCGGGCCAGCAGCCTTGTTCGTGCAGTATCCCTGAAGCCACGTCCACACATCCGGCTCAGTCACGTTCCGAAACTGTTGTGAGAAAACTTTCGACCGAATAATGTACTCGATCATCTGCTTGCCTTCGCGAGGCCGCAAGGGATGTTCGCCGATCGCCGCGAACATCAATTCCTCGCTTTGTTCAACACACCGCCACAAAGTGCTTGTTATGGTATTTCCAAAATGCTTGGCGAGATTACGTGTGTAGGCCAAAGTCATGTCACTTGCTCGTCTCGCTTCGGCAAACGACTCATTAGGAAATAGCAATCGCCCCGCACCGTAGTTCGCCTCGGCCTCTATAGTCTGATGACAGGACTGAGACAGGGTCGAGCGGTTGTCGCCGAACATGTAATCACCGTGCCAAGGAATAACGCTGTGCGACATTTCGTGTGACTCGCACCATCGCTTTTTCAGATCAGGAACATCGTAGTCAATCAGGATGCGCTTGCTGTCCGGGATAAATAGAGCATTGAGATCAAACTTACGGACTGCCTCGAGCAGGAGTTTGGGCCTTTTGAGAACCTGTTTTCCTCCGACCTTGAGCTTGTGGATTACCTGTTCAATAAGGTCTGGATCGTCGGCCTGGTAATACTTTATGTCTAGCCGCAGCAATTCTCGAACCTGCGGAAGCTCGACTTTACCCCCAACATAATCGAGATCTCGATGAATGCGATCGATATGGTGATCTATATCCTTCGCGGTTCTTTCATCGACAAAAATGTTTCTCACAATTCTTCTGATGAGCGCTCAGACAAAACCGCTACTAACGCGCGGACGGCCTCGTATTCCTCATCACTAATAGACTCTGTACCATTTGAACTTGCAGCGAAACGAAACTGATCTTCATTTGTCGCTTGTTCTCGCCGATGGTGCGCGAGCTGTATGAATCGGGCTCGTGAGAAGTGGCACGCGTCTGCGAGCTGCGTCACAGTTCGTGGAGTCGGATCAAAGTTCGTTTGGGTTTCCAAAGATGCGACATCAGCCTCATCAATGTTAGCGAGTTGAGCGAGTTCAGTTCTTGTCCAACCGTGTTGCTCCCTAATAAATCGAACCACCTTGCCAAGCTCTGTCGGTATGTGGCCAAACACGGATGGCGTAACAGTCCTCTCTTCGACATCCTTGTTGAACTGCTCAATACTCGTGCCACCCGCGGCGGCGTTGAGGTCGTCGCATTGCTTTAGCTTCCGAACCAGCCATTCTTCGGGGATTTCGAGTTTCATGGTCATCTCCTATCTAATGAAGGCAGCCGCATTCTCAGGACTGAATTCATAATAATTAAGCATGGAATCCTGACCGAGGCATTGCATCCCTTGGCGCTCGTAGAACGGTTCAGCATTTGGCAGCGAATGCAGCCCCACGCGGCCCTTGAATTCCAAATCCAGGCTTACTTCCACGGCGGCCCGCAACAGATTTGTACCCACACCGCGAAATCTGGGTCTAGGCGCCACAGAAGGCATGTTCCAAGGTGCCGTCGATAGGTATGTAATGAATACCAGTGGCTTTTCGGACTGTTCCGAATGTCTGGCGAAGTGACCATCGGTTTTCAGAAGCATCAATCCTTGGGGCTGACCTTCACATTCGACGGCCAAGGTAGGGCAGGAAAGAAGATGCGAAGAGCGTAGTACCTTTTCATGCCAACGCCAATGTGCGTGTTCTGGCGCTTCAAACTTCTCTCCGCGGGCCTTTGCTTGCGCCTCGGCGGTAGCGAGGTGGATCAGCCAAGCATCGTCCACCCGCTCCGCATAGACCGGGTCAATGCGCTCGTATAACAGAGCCTCAACGCTCCTTCCAGTCGCGCAGTCTTGCAACCATATGTGGTGAGGTTGGCTCACAAGACGACTAACTCCTTCTTCTCTTTTTCCTTCTCGTTTTCTAGGAACAACTTTTCGCCGGCCTTTAGCCGAGCGTTCACAAGCTGATAGAGCCGCAACGCCTGCCGCATCAAGGCTGTCTTGCTCATATCCTTTTCAACGCACATCACCTCCAGCGCCTCCATTTCGGCCTCGGTAAGGTTAAGCGTCATCGTTTTTTTGGGACTCACGTCATACCTCCTAACAAATTGAGTATAGATTGCTTAGCTATTATCTGCAAGAAAAATACTTGACTATTGGCTATTTTTTAGCTAGCATTCAATTACCCTAACCGAATGGAGATTCCCATGGAACCCAAGACACAAGATCACGAACGCACTCACGACCACGTTATTCCAATATTTATCGATGACGTAAAGTTCGAATTGCACTCCTCTACAGCGACAGGTACAGCACTGCGAGCTTTGGTCCCTGTACCTAGCGATCGCGACCTCTGGCTCGAAGTCCCCGGCCCGAAGGACGATGTACTGATTCGCCCGGAAATGCAGCTTGAAGTGCGACCCGGTTCGCACTTTTATACCGCTCCCAGCACGATTAATCCAGGAGCAACGTGAGATGGAACTGCCGGCACGCGATGTCCAATTCCTCAATGACCGCGGGTTTAGTTGGGAACTTTTACCTGACCCTGGCGGCGTCGCTGCCGTAGTGGTAAAGGGATTCAATGTATCTGGAGGTGGCTTCACGCCTGCTGTCATCGAGTTGATGATTCGAATTCCACAGCAGTATCCGATAACGCCGCTGGATATGTGGTACTGCGATCCTCCTATCCGCATCGCTGCAACGGGCCAGTTTGCGCTGGCATCCGAAGTAATGGAACCGCATCTTGGCCGCACATGGCAGCGATTTTCTCGGCACCTCAACAATGGATGGCGCCCAGGAGTCGATAGCCTGCGTTCGTTCTTTGCTCTGATCCAGAGTGAACTTCAAGGGACCGGGAAGCACTCATGATCACAAGGATCGTGCTGTTAGAGTCACAGTTGACTCAGCTACATGAGCGCCTATTCGACCGTCCTGGGGTTGAAGGCGCCGCCTTTTTGCTTTGTGGCGAATCGAGGTCGGTGCGAGGCACAAAATTGATTGCGCATGCAGTCCTTGCCATCAAAGACGAGGACTTTGAACGGCGTGAGGCCTATGGACTGACCATCAGGTCGGCGGCACTAACGAGGATTGCCAAACTCGCTAAATATGAAAACTTAAGTGTCGTCTTTGCGCATTCGCACCCAGCGGGCAACGCAGAGTTTTCGGCGCAGGATGATCGTGAGGAGGCTCGGCTGTTGCCGTTCCTGCAGGCACGAGTACCTGATCGGGTACATGGCACACTGGTGCTTACTGAAAGCGCAATCGCGGGGCGCCTGTACGTGCCGACGCAAATTCCTGTTGCATCAGTACTGGTTGTTGGTGATCGAATTCGTAGCTGGTCCCAAGATCACACGATCAGTATCGCGCCTTTTTTTGATCGACAGGTTCGCGCTTTCGGCAAGGATATCCAACGGCTGCTCGCCAGTATGCACGTTGGCATCGTGGGTCTAGGCGGGACGGGGTCACCGGTTGCCGAGCAACTTACTCGCTTGGGCATCGGTCGGCTCTCTCTTTTTGATGGCGACCGCCTAGAAGAGACTAACGTAAATCGAATCTACGGCTCCCGTGTTGCCGATCACGGTCGGCTAAAGGTGGAGGTCACAAAAAGCCACCTGGAAAAAATCGGTGTTGGAACAGTTGTTGATGCGTACGGAGAGTACATCACCTCGGAAGACACCGCAAAGACCTTGCGTGACTGCGACCTCGTATTCAGCTGCACGGATAAGGAATTGCCGCGAGCCATTCTCATTCAGCTCGCGCTTCGCTATAGCATTCCCGTTTTCGACTTAGGAGTGCTAATCGACTCGGTAGATGGTCGGATTACCGGGGTGCATGGTCGGGTGACGACGCTACTTGCTGGTGAGGCCTGTCTATTTTGTCGCGGACGCATTTCGGCCGAGACCATACGCATAGAAGCGCT
>JALHNN010000128.1 GCA_022843505.1 Sulfuritalea sp. | reverse complement strand
CGACATGGGCGTCACGGTGAAGCTCAACAGCAAGGTCGACAGCATCCTCGACGAAATGAAGAAGGGCGGCTTCGACGCGGCCTTCCTCGCCGTCGGCGCCCACATCGGCAAGCGCGCCATGATTCCCTCCGGCGACGCCGCGAAGATCGTCGATGCGATCTCGGTGTTGCGCAGCATGGAAGGCGAGGACAAGCCCATGCTCGGCCGCCGCGTCGTGGTCTATGGCGGCGGCAACACGGCGATCGACGTCGCCCGGTCGGTCAAGCGCATGGGCGCCGAACCGATCATCGTCTACCGCCGCACCCGCGACAAGGCGCCGGCCCACGACTTCGAGATCGAGGAGGCGCTGCAGGAAGGCGTCATGGTCAAGTGGCTGTCCACCATCAAGCAGGCCGGCGACAAGGAAATCACCATCGAGAAGATGGCGCTCGACGACAAGGGCTTCCCGCAGCCCACCGGCGAATTCGAAACCCTCGAAGCCGACTCGGTGGTGCTGGCCCTGGGCCAGGACGTCGACCTCGGCCTGTTGAACGGCGTGCCCGGACTCGAGGTCACCAAGGACGGCGTGGTCAAGGTCGGCACCGACCTGATGACCGGCCACCCCGGCATTTTCGCCGGCGGCGACATGGTGCCCGCCGAGCGCAATGTCACGGTCGCCGTCGGCCACGGCAAGAAGGCGGCAAGGAACATCGACGCCTGGCTGCGCGGCGAGACTTACGCGCCCGCGCCGAAGCACGAAGTCGCGCAGTTCGAAAAGCTCAACCCCTGGTACTACGCCGACGCGCCGAAGACGGTGCGGCCGATGCTCGACATCATCCGCCGCCAATCGACCTTCGAGGAAGTTCAGGGCGGCCTGGACGAGAGTACCGCGCTGTTCGAGGCGCGGCGCTGCCTCTCCTGCGGCAACTGCTTCGAGTGCGACAACTGCTACGGCGTCTGCCCCGACAACGCCGTGATCAAGCTCGGTCCCGGCAAGCGCTTCCAGTTCAACTACGACTACTGCAAGGGCTGCGGCGTCTGCGTCACCGAATGCCCCTGCGGCGCAATCAAGATGGAAGCGGAGGAGATTTAGGAAAGCCGGCGCCTTTCAACCCCTTCCGGCAGCCATGACGATCTCGACAATCAACCGGTTCATCGGTCACTTTGCCGAGGCTTTTGCGGCCCTCGGAAGATCCGTGCCGATGGCGGACATCGAGCGCCTGGCGATGGGGGTCCATTGCGACATGGAGCATGGACAGCGCGTCTATCACACGTCGGCGCATGCGCTGGAGATGTGCCACGGGATGAAGCCCCTGCAGGTACTGGCGGCCCTGTATCACGACCTGGTGTATTACCAGCTGGATGGTGGGTTCCCCGCACATGCCGATGGCCTGTTGCGGCTTGTGGCCGAATCCGACGGGAACAGGATTGTCCTGCGCCGTATTGAGCAGGAAGACGAAGACCTGGCGATGTGCGCCTGCGTGTTCAATTTCCAGCCGGGCGATGAACTTCCCGTCTATGGCGGGCTGAACGAATTCCTCAGTGCCGTCGTGGCAGTGCGCCAGTTGTCACCCTGGCTGGGGAGCGCCGAACTGCTGGCCATCATCGCCTGCATCGAGGCGTCGATCCCCTTCCGCGGCGGCAACGAGCAGGGGCGCCTGCCCGCCGATCTTCTCGCCGAGCGCATCCACGTGGTTGACTCGACACGGCATCTCGGCCTCGACGACGGGGCGATTGACGGGATAGTCCACGACGCCATTGCGTTCGCGAATCGCGACGTCGGCAATTTCGCCAGCAGCAACCCGGGGGATTTCCTGTCGGGCACCTGGATGCTGATCGAGGAATCCAATGCGCCGCTGACCCGTGCCGGTGTGTATTCCGTTCAGGACTACCGCGGCGCACTGCTGCGGATGGCGGTATTCCTCGAGAACCTCGATCCGGCATACATCTACCACCACTATCGGGGCGTTCCGGATGCCGCGGAAATGTCACGCCTGTGCGAATCCAGCCGGACCAACCTGCGCTTCGCCATTGACTACCTCGGCGCCAAGCTGGGTTCCATGGCCGTGATCGAGGCCCTGGCGCTGGAAACCGGCGGGGACGCGCCGATATCGATGTTTCTCGGCGACATTTCGTCGCCCGACGGAGATCCCGCCCGGGTCGCGAACTTCCTGCCGCCACCGCCCCCTTCCACCACCCAACTCGACACGGAGCTTCTGGCCGTCCTGGAGCACGGACGCGCGCGCGAGTCGAGCAGCGACCTGACAAGCTCGCCCGTGACGGCATTCCTCTATCGCAGCCTCGGATCGGACGGCATGAAGGCCTTGGCCGCGCAAGCCCGTCTGATGTTCGCGGGGACCGTGAGCGGGCGCAACCTCCTCATGGGGCAACCCGCCGACCTCGTCTGTGCGATTATCGACGCTTGCCGGCAGATCGCCCTGTCGCGCTCCGAGCGCCTGCGTGACCTGGGGCGGGCGATCCGGTCGGCCTGATTCCACCCACGGCAGCGAATGCTCGGGGCGTGCCTTACCGCGCACCTGACCGCGATGTGCCTGCCGCGCGCGGTATCGCTGCTGCGCGATCGCGATAGAGGAGAACGTTTACGAAAGTCGGCGCTGGGCGGGGTGCCCATTCCGGTCTGTCGCGGCGGGGTGGCTATCGGTCCGCAGACTGATTGCCGACTGATGATAAAGGCATGCTGAGAGGCGGTTCCCGTCACAAAGCCGCCCGTAGAAGGACAATACAGAAGTCGCCCAGGATTACCGGGAACGCTTTAATAGACTCCGCTCAGATCCCGCCCTCCCCCACCAGCGCATAGGGCGCCCAGAACAGCGGATGGGCGTAGGAGAACGTGTTGTCAGGACTCCTGGCTTGCAGGAGCGCCAGCATGGACTGTCGCAAGGCTTCGGCCCGGGATAGCTTCGGGTCCGCCGCCTGGCGTTCGAAGACCCCCGTCACCAAGGTCTTGGCGCTGACCGATTCGACCGGCCAGTGCGTCACCAAGAGCGCCCGGCTGCCAGCGTAGAAAAAGCCGCGGCCCAGCCCGGACAGCGCATCGGCCCCCTCGCCGTCGCCGCCGGCCGTGTTGCAGGCAGAGAGCACGACCCAGTCGGCATCGAGCTTGAGGCCAAGGATGTCTTCCAGCGTCAGCAGGCCGTGCTTGCCGCCGCCCGGATTGGCCAGCGCCAGCGACGGTTCGGATACACCGGGAAAATCGCCGGCCAGCAATCCGTGGGTGGCGAAGGCGACGACCTTGCGCTTGGCGAGATCGAGCTTCTTCAGATTCTCCTTTGAGGCCTTGTTGCCGAGGAAGACGTCGGCTTCCGGGTTGGCCTTCAGGGCCTGGGCCAGGGCGAGAATCTCGTCGCGGGTGTCGGGCAGGGGCGGAATCTTGCCGTAGTCCATCCATTCCACAGGCTTGCCCTGTTCCAGATCGCGCAGACTGGGGCGCGCAATCTTCAGGTTGCGCAGCCGCCCTCGGCTGCTGGCCAACTGGATCGGTGTTTCGCTGAACTGGGGATCGCCGAAGCCGACGAAGGGGACCCGCTCGGCGCTGGCGGCGGGAAGCTTTCTCAGGGCGACCAGGGCATTGACCGAAGGCAGTTGGGTAAAGGCGGCCTGGCGGATCAGCCAGGGGACGTCCTTGAACTGGGCATAGGGCAGTTTCGGATCAGCCTTGACGGCGATCTTCTGCGTCGGCAGCAGCGCCAGCGGCAACTGGCCGAGGGCGCCGTTGGCTGCGACCAGCAGCGTGCCGGCGCCCTGCCAACCTGGGGCAACCGGCAGCAGCAGGTCGGTGTAGAGGCGATGCGCGGCGTCGAGATCGAAGTCGGGGATGCCGTTGGAGAGATCCGCATCACCTGGGTCAAGCGCCTTGCGCATAGCCTGGACCCGCTTGGTGAGTTCGTCCCGATTCACCTTGGTGCTGGCAAAGGCCACCGCGCCGTCCTTCTTGAAGGCCCACAGATAGGTGGCGCCGTCGGTGGCGAAAATGTTGATCAGGGCCTCGCCGGGGCGCAGCACGGCACGGGTTTCGGCGAGGCTGGGCGGTTGCGGGCGGATTAAGTTGGCATAGGCGGGAAAGCGTTTCTCGATGCCGGCCTGGATGGTGGTCCGCTCCTGCTTGATGGCCTCGATGCGCGCCTGCATGTTGCCGATGGTCTTGGATAATTGCTTTTCCGCGGGGGCATTCATGAGGTCGCGCAGAATGCGCTGCAGGGCCGAGGATTCTTGCGCGAGATCCTGCTCCTTGCGGATCTCGGCGCCGATCGCCGGATCGTTGGCGGCCGAACGCAGGGCCGAGGCGGCGACGGCGCCCTGGATCTTTTGGCCGCGCAGGGCGTCGGCGATGCGAAAGCCTTCACTGGCGGCATCGATACCGGCGGCGGTTTCAATGGGGGTGGCGCGGATCTCGGCGAGCAGCGCGAGATAGGCGTCGAGGATCAGGTTTAGGCGTTGCGCGCGCAACGGTGAAGGCTCGTCACCCGCAGAGATCGCGGCATTCAGGAGGACCGGCAACGCGCTGCGGAAGGCTTCCAGCGCGCCCTTCTTGTCACCCCGGGTGGCGAGGCTCATGCCCTGGGCACCGACCAGTTCGGCCGTGTCGATATGCTTGTCGCCGAGCCATTGCCGGTTCTTGACGATCAGCTTGTCCAGCATCGTTGACGCCTCATCGGCTTTGCCGGCCTTGAGCAGTGCGATGGCCCAGCCGATGTCGCCGCCGGCAAGCTTGTCGATGGCCTCGGGGTAGGCGGCGAAGGCATCGCGGATCTTCTGATACTCCTGCAGGGCTTCCGCATAGCGCCCCTCGGCCACCATGAGATCGCCGCGTATGCGCCGCAAATCGGTGATCGCGACCGAGTCGGGGGCGATGTTCTGCTGCTCCAGGTTGCGCAGAGTCGCGGCAACAAGGGCCGCCGCTTCCTGTGTCCTGCCCTGGGCCGCAAGGACTTGCGCGAGGGCCGGCAGCAAGCGCACCGATTCTATGGACCCGGCGCCAGTTCGCGCAGCGGATCGACCGAATGCTTCGCGCGCGGCTTGTTCCGCTTCGGTAAGTCTTCCAAGGTTAATCAGGTTTCCAACCAATAACGACCGGTAGAAGTCGGCTTGATATTCTCGGAGGCCTTGGGGAAAATTCGATATGCGTCGGGCAGCCCTGATCTTGTTCATTTCCTCGTCATCCAGCGAGGCTTGAATCGCAGTGCGAACCGAAAGCTCGGCAGCGGCCTCCTTGCCCTGCGCCGAAAGAACGTTTCTGCGGGCCATCTCTATCTGCACTAACCAGGTCTTGTTCCACATGCCCCAGGAAGGACTGGATTGCAGGTCCTTGAATTTCTGCTCTGCCAAAGCCAGGCTTGCATTCGCCTGCTCGAAGTCGCCCAGGCCGGCAAGAAATACCGTCTTGACGATATGTGGGGTCAAGCGGGTACCAAACTCATCAACAAATCGTTGGCTCATGGTCAGTCCGCGCTGGAGATTCCCGATGCGAAACTCGAGCGCAAGCAGCACGCCGAATTCAGTCGCCTTGTCTTCTGCGCCGCCAAGATCGATGACGGCCCGCATGTGTTCGGCCTGGCGTTGCAGCGCTCCGAGTTCGCCGGCCGCATTGGCGAGCTTCAGGTGATACATCGCGAGATCTGTTTTTGAGTCTGTCTGCGGTGGCTTGCTCTCTAAATTGGCGAGCTGTTCTGCAGATTTCTTCGGATCCGCCTTGTAATTTGCCAGCATCCGCGTGATATCGGCCACGGTTCTCGGCAGCGCTGACGCTGCTTGCGGTGCATCCGCGGCAAGCGTGGGCATTACGCCGACGAGTGCGACCAGAGCTACTGCAAAGAACCTGCTCTTGAATGTGTTCTTGAATGCCATGGCGACCATCCTCCCCGGATCGTTAATTCTTGTTTGACCCCAAGGATACCGGAAGTCCAGAAATGGGGAACCGGTTGCAAACGACTGATATGCGATGGAAGCGGACCTACAAAGCGAATTCCCACGTCATCGCCATAGGCAGCTCCCGCTGCATAGCTGAAGTTCAACCGAGAAAAGTCAGAGGCACCGGTTGAATGACTGCTCTGGAGAGCGGCTCAGGTTGAGCGGCCGGTTTGCAGAAGGATCCCGAGTGGCGGCTGATGGCCGTACAGCCATCGGGCGCAAAGGAACAAAGGCCAGCCTGCGGGTCTCGCCCCGGGAACGCCATCCCGCCAGCGCCGACTTTCTGGGTGTCGGCGAATCGGCGGAGGTCGACAGCTCGGGCTGGATCATGGTGCTGCGCACGGTGCCGGACGTTGCATCGAAGAGCACGATCATGCGCATCGGTGACGGGTAGCCATCGATGAAGCGCCAGTCCCAGGCCTGTTCGTCCCGCGCGAGGAAATAGACGCTGAGGCTCTCGTCCGGCGGGCCCAGGGCCGGCGGCCCCATCAGGGCCAACACCTCGTCAATGCGTTATTCGTACGTCCTGAGGCTGCGGCCGTCGTAGGAGGCGCAGGCCGCCAGCAGCACCGTCACCACAACGGCGAGCGCCCTGGTCAGCATGGCAGCGCCACCGCGAGATGCCGCGCCCGCAACTGCCCGCAGCCGCCGTCGATATCCTGCCCCGCCGACTGGCGCAGCTTGGCGAGTATGCCGTGGCGATACAAATGCAGCGTCATCGCCTCGCAGCGCTCCTCCGACGGACGGCGGAATCCGGGACCCTCGATCTCGTTGTAGGGGATGAAGTTCATCACCGCGTATTTTCCCTTGAGCAGGCGCGCGAGGGCATCGAGTTCCTCGTCGCCGTCGTTGATGCCCGCCAGCAGCGTCCATTGGTATTGCACCGGGTAGCCGGTGGCGCGCGAATAGGCGTCGGCGAGTTCGACCAGTTCCGCCGGGTCGATCGGCTGCGCCCTGGGCAACAGCTGCGCACGCAGGTCGGCGCGCGTGGTGTGCAGCGACAGCGCCAGCGCCGGCTTCACCTTGCCCTGCGGCAAGCGCTCGAACACGCGGCGGTCGCCGACCGTGGAAAACACCAGGTTCTTGTGGCCGATGCCGCCGGCGGTACCGAGCAGTTCGATGGCGTCGAGCACGTTGTCCATGTTGTGCGCCGGCTCGCCCATGCCCATGAACACCACCTTGCCCACCTTGCGGCGACGTCTGGCCAGCACCACCTGGGCAACGATCTCGGCGCTGCCGAGCTGGCGCAACAATCCGGAGCGCCCGGTCATGCAGAAGCGGCAGCCGACCGCGCAGCCGACCTGGGTGGACACGCACAGGCCGTCGCGCGGCAGCAGCACGCTTTCCACGGTTCGCCCGTCGGCGAGTTCCAGCAGCAGGCGCAGCGAACCGTCGGCGGCGGGATGCTCCGCCCCAACCCGCAGCAGTGCCTCAAGCT
>JALHNN010000127.1:4761-7355 GCA_022843505.1 Sulfuritalea sp. | reverse complement strand
GACAAACTCGGCGTACCCCGTCTCTCATGACCTCAACTTCTCGAACCGCCCGGTGCGGACCCGCATGCCGGGTGGTGTGGCAGGGGTACGGCCTATGATGGCCGTCCCCTATGCCGATTACCGGGCCGGCGGCACGAAGCCGCTGACCTGGTCGGCGCCGTCGCCGAAGAAATGCTTGGTGACCTGCTCGGCGAGGTACTTCCGGTGCTGCGGGTCGGCCAGGGAAAGGCGGTTCTCGTTGATGATCATGGTCTGCAGCTTGATCCACTGCTGCCAGGCTTCCTTGGAGACGTTTTCCCACAGCTTCTTGCCGAGTTCGCCCGGCATGGGCGGCAAGTCGAGGCCCTCGGCTTCGCGCCCGAGTTTGATGCAATTGACCATGCGTGCCACGTTGATTCCTTTGCTTGAAGATTCGGAAGCGCGCAGTTTAGCGTGAAATGACCGGACACTTTGCTGGTGATATCGAGCGCAGCGAGCCGATTTGGAACCCCCCGCGAGGGGGGCGAAGGGGGGCGGGCCGAGTTTGCTTGCCGCTGGCCGTGCAAGGGTGCGGCCGTTTCATGACGTGAGTGTGGCTGCCGAAGCCATCGGCGTTACCTCCGAATTCGGCTGCGGCTACAAGGCTTTCACCAGCACCTTGGAACGCCGCTGCAGGTTGTAGAGTTCGCGCCGCGCCGTGGGCAGCGCGTCGACGCCGGTTTCGGCGAAGCCGCGTTCGATGAACCAGTGGGCGGTACGCGTAGTCAGCACGAACAGGTGCTTGAGCTTCAGTTTCTTCGCCCGCGCTTCGACATGGGCGCGCAACTGGTCGCCATAGCCGCTGCGGCGAAAGTCAGCTACCACCGCCAGGCAGGCGAGCTCCGCGGCCTTCTCGTTGGAGAAGGGATACAGCGCGGCACAGCCGACGATCACGCCGTCGTGTTCGACCACCGAGAACTGCGTGATCTCCATTTCCAGCCGTTCGCGCCCGCGCTTGACCAGGGTGCCGTCGGCCTCGAGCGGTTCGATCAGGCCGAGGATCGCGCCGACGTCGTCGATGGTCGCGTCGCGCAGCCGCGCCAGCGGCGCACTGGTGAGTACGGTGCCGATGCCGTCGCGGGTGAACAACTCCATGAGCATGGCGCCGTCGGCCTGGCGGTCGAGGAAATGGACGCGACCGACACCCGAGCGGCAGGCGCGGATGGCGCTGGGCAGGACGCGGGCGACTTCCGGGGCCTGCCGCGAGAGGTGGCGCGCGGCCAGCTTCTGCGCCTCGTCGGCGGTGAGCGCGTCGATCGCCACGCCCTTGCCATTGACGAGGCCTGCGGCGTCGCACAGGTAGATCAGTTTGTCGGCCTTGACCGCGATGGCCACCGCCTCGGCCACTTCTTCCCAGGCCAGGTTGAAGATCTCGCCGGTGGGGGAGGCGCCGATGGGGGTGATCAGGACGACGTTCTCCTGGGCCAGGTCGGCCTGGATTTCCTCGGCGATCACCTTGCGCACCGCACCGGTGTATTGGAAGTCGATGCCGTCGACCACGCCGACCGGGCGCGCGGTGATGAAATTGCCGCCGGTGACGCGCAGGAAGGCGCCCGCCATCGGCGTGTTGGGCAGGCCTTGCGAGAGCAGCGCCTCGATCTCGATGCGGGTGACACCCATGGCGCGCTTGACGCATTCCAGCGCTTCGCCGTCGGTGACGCGCAGCCCCTTGTGGAACTTCGGCGTCAGGCCGCGCGAGCGCATCTCGGCGTCGATCTGCGGCCGCGCGCCGTGCACCAGCACCAGGCGGATGCCCATGCTGTCCAGCAGCGCGATGTCATGGATCAGGGCTTGCGCGGAACCCGAGTCCAGCACCTCGCCACCGAAGGCGATGACGAAGGTGCGCCCGCGAAAGGCGTGGATGTAGGGCGCCGCCTGGCGCACCCAGGCAACCAGGCGGGCATCGGTTTCGGGCTGGCTTTCGCGGGTCTCCAGGGTCATTGCTTGGGTTTGCCTTTCCTCGGTTTGGCGGCGGACGTTGCGGCGGGTTTGCGCGGGGCCGGCTTCGCAGCCGCCGCAACCGGCTTCGGCGCGGGTTTGGCGGCGGCCTTTGGTGATTCAGGCACGGACTTTGGCTCCGCCGCCTGCATCTTGCCATCCTTCTTGCCCTTCTTTTCCTTGGGCGGCTTTTCCGGCCTGGACTGCGGGATCGGCTTGCCTTCGAACTCGGCTTCGAGGCGTTCGCAGATGGTGCGCAGCACCTTCACGCGCGCATAGCCCTTGTCGTTGGCTTCGACCAGAGTCCAGGGCGCGATGCCTGTGCTGGTGCGGTCGACCATGTCGCAGATGGCTTCCTGGTAGGCATCCCATTTCTCGCGGTTGCGCCAGTCTTCCTCGGTGATCTTGAAGCGCTTGAATTCGATCTTCTCGCGTTCCTTGAAGCGGCGCAACTGCTCTTCCTGGCTGATCTGCAGCCAGAACTTGACCACGATGACGCCGGCGTCGGCCAGGTCGTGCTCGAAATCGTTGATCTCGGTGTAGGCGCGCAGCCAGTCGGCCTCGGCGCAGAATCCTTCGACGCGTTCGACCAGCACGCGGCCATACCAGGTGCGGTCGAAGATCGCCACGCCGCCATG
>JALHNN010000127.1:0-4751 GCA_022843505.1 Sulfuritalea sp. | reverse complement strand
GGATGTGGCGCCAGAAGCGCCACAGGTAGGGCTGGGCGCGCTCTTCCTCGGTCGGCGCGGCGACCGGAATGATCTGGTAGTCGCGGGCGTCCATCGAGGCGGCGATGCGGCGGATGGCACCGCCCTTGCCGGCGGCGTCGGCGCCCTCGAAGGCGCAGACCAGCGAGCGGCCCTTGAAGCGAGGGTCGCGGACCAGTTCCGAAAGCCGGCCCTGCCACTTCGCCAGTTGGGCTTCGTAGTCCGATTCCGTGAGCTTGTGCTTGAGATTGAGTTCGGAGAGCACGTTGCGGCCGTCGATATTGACGCGCATCGGCGGCGCCACCGGGGTGGCCTGCTTGCCGACATTGGCGAGGCGTTCGCGGATGGCGTGGAGCAGGAGCTTGCCCGTGGTCAGCGAGCGATAGCGGTCGTCCTCGCCCTCGATGATGATCCAGGGCGCCCAGGGCGTGTTGGTCATGCGCAGCACGTGGCCGACGACGTCCTGCAGCTTGTCGTAGGTCTTGAGGCGATCCCAGTTCCACTTGGTCACCCGCCAGGCGGTGTGGGGGTCCTTCTCCAGCGCTTTCAGGCGTCGCTTCTGTCCGTCCTTGGTCAGGTGGAACCAGAACTTCAGCACCAGTGCGCCTTCATTGACCAGCATGGCCTCGAAGCGGTTGATCTGGTCGACGCGCGCATCGAGGTCGGCCTTGCTCATGTGGCCTTCGAGCCGGTCATGGATCGGGCTCGAATACCAGGAGCCGGCGAATACGCCGATGCGGCCCTTGGGGGGCAGGGCGCGCCAGTAGCGCCACATGAAGGGGCGCTCGCGTTCCTCGTCGGTGGGCGCGGAAAACGCCAGCGTCGAGATGAAACGCGGGTCCATCCATTCGTACAGGATGTTGATGGTCTCTCCCTTGCCGGCGCCGTCCTGGCCGCTGACCAGGACCACGACCGGTATCTTGCCGTTTTCCTTGAGGTCGTACTGGGCATCCTGCAGGGACGCCCGCAGGGTCGGGACTTCCTTCTTGTAGGTCTGTTTGTCGATCTTGTGACCGAGTTCCGCGGATTCGAACATCACCAATCTCCCCAAAGTGCCATCATTGCCGCCACGGCGCCCAGCCCGGCAGTTTCGGTGCGCAATACGCGCGGCCCCAGGCCGATTGCCTGAAAGCCGGCGGCGCGTGCCGCCAGGATCTCGCCTTCCTCAAACCCCCCCTCGGGGCCGACCAGCAGGCTCACCGACCCCTCGGGAAATGCCAGATCACGCAGGCGGGCGGCAACCCCCGGTGCGCAGATCAGGCGCATTCCATTTTGCTGCGCCGCCATGCCAAGGTATTGCGGCAGATCAAGAATCGGCGCGACGGAGGGAACCTGGTTGCGGCCGGATTGCTCGCAGGCGGCGATCGCGACATTGCGCCAGTGCTCGACGCGGCGCAGGGCGCGTTCGCCGCTGAGCTTGATCACGCTGCGCTTCGCCGCCACCGGCTGGATGCGGCGCACGCCGAGTTCCACGGCCTTCTGCACCACGAAATCCATCTTGTCGCTGGCCGGCAGCGCCTGGACCAGGGTCAGGTCGAGCGGAGGGTCGCAATCAATGTCGTCAAAGGCTTCGAGCGTCGCGCGCAAGGCCTTGCCCGCGGGATGCAGACTGGCGCGCCATTGCCCGCCGCGTCCGTCGAAAAGAATCGCCGTGTCGCCAGCGCCGACTCTCAGCACCTTCAGCGCATGGTGGGCGGCGTCCGCCGTCAATTCGACATGGGCGCCGGGATGCAGGGGGAAGGGGCAGAAGAACCTCGGTATCATGTCCCGATTATCACCAAATATGGGAGCCCGCGCATGGTCAGCTTGTCCCCTCCGGTCTGCGATTTCGGAAGGCAGGCCGTGGATTTCGATCTTCCCGGGGTGGATGGCCGGCGCCACACCCTGGCCGGCGCGCGCGGCCCGCGCGGCCTGCTGGTGATGTTCATCTGCAACCACTGCCCCTATGTCAAGGCGGTGATCGACCGCATCGTCCGCGACGCGCGCGAGCTGGCAACGCTGGGCGTGGGCAGCATTGCGATCATGAGCAACGATCCTGCCGACTATCCCGAGGACTCCTGGGAGAAAATGGTCAGGCTGGCGCGCGAGCTGGACTTCCCCTTTCCTTACGTGCTGGACGAATCGCAGGCCGTGGCCCGGGCCTACGGGGCCATTTGCACGCCGGACTTCTTCGGCTACAACGCCGGTCTCGAGTTGCAGTATCGCGGTCGGCTCGACGAGTCGCGCAAGGAAGCAGCGCCGCCGACGGCGCGGCGCGAACTGTTCGAGGCGATGAAGCTTGTCGCCGAGACCGGACAGGGGCCGCGACAGCAGACGCCGGGCATCGGCTGCTCGATCAAGTGGCGCGAGGCGTGAGATCCCTGCGCACCCTGCTGGCGGCGGGCCTCCTGGCGTGCGCTTGCGGGGCGGCATTGGCCGAGAACAGCAACCTCCTGATCCAGTTGCAGCCCGGCGGCGGCTTTCGCGTCTGGCATGCCGAGGGAGCGTCCGTGCTCGACGACGACGAAGTGATGCTGCTCGACGCCGAGGCCGAACAGGGCGGCAGTCGCCTCATGGCCACCGCCCTGGGTCCGGCCCGCGTGGTTCGTACCGAGCTCGGCGTGATCATCGAACTTCAGAAGGCGGCAAGCGACAAGGCCCTGCTGATCGATCGCGACGCCTGCGGTCATCTCAAGACCTGGCATGCCGAGGGTGGCACGCGCCTCACCGAGGATCAGGTGACGGACCTGTTCATGTCCGCGCTGCCGGGCGGCGGCCCGCGCCTGGTGCTCGATGACGGACGCAACGCCAAGGCCTTCGTCACCGGCCTGGGCGTCATGGTCGCGATCTGGCAGCCGCGCCCGGCGCGGCGCTGACCTGGCCGGTCTCCGCTATTTGCCGGCGGGCCAGGCCTGCTGGAGCATGCGGTTGAACTCGGTGCGGGTGGTAAAGCGCACCGCGAGTTCGTTGTAGGGAAACGCCCGGTTCATGTTCTGATTGTTGAGTCGGTTGTCGGGCTCGGTGGTGACCACCGCGACGATGTTTCCGTCCTGGGAATAGGGCAGCCATTGTTGCTGCTCGGCCGTGGCGCGATTCGTCTTTTTCGTCAGTTCCGCGTTCGGGTACCAGTTCTTCGCCAGCGGCTGGTAGGCGAGGTTGCTCTGCCGGGCCATGGCTTCGCCCATGGCCGCCAGCGGGATCTTGAAATCGTCGGTCAGCACCTGCTCCAGATCCTTGTTCTTGCGTTGCGCCCAGCGCTGGGCCAGGTCGAGTTCCGGCGCGGATATCACGCCCTCGGCGGCAAGCACCTCGTAGCGCTTGGGCAGCAGGGCCGTCGCCTTCAGGCGCTGGGCAAAGGCCTGCGCCAGCGTCGCCGTCAGGGCCTCGAGCCCGTCCTTGGCAACGCTGCCGAAGCGTCCGTCGGTGCGCTGGTTGATCAACTGCAGCACGCCGACCAGTTCCTTTTGTGCGCCCTGCAGCAGCGGGGCGGCCAGCATCTGCTTGGACTTGAAGCCGGTGATGCTGTCGACCCGGCTGTAGAAGTGCAATTCGGGATCGATGCGCTTGAGCTCGGCTTCGTCATCGAGGTCGTCGATGCGCACGGTGCTGCGGGTCGCCGCGACGTAGCCGGCGATGCTTTGCCGGTTGACCGGCAAGACCAATTCCTTGCCGGCGTCGATGCCGGTCTTGACCTTGGAGACCAGGGCGCCACGCTCCTTGCTGTACACATAAAGCGTGAGGCGTTCGCACTGGAACAATTCGCTGATCTCGGCCGACAGGTCGAGCATGATCTGCGTGACGTTGTCGGTGCCGTGGATCTTGTTCGTCAGCAGTTGCAGCTTACGTGCGAATTCGAGGCGATCCTGCATCGCTTCGAGACTGGGATCCTTTGCCTGGTCGGGCGCTGTCAGGGACATGCTCGGCTTCCTCCGCTTCGGGTTTGTTGGCTGATCCTGATCAGCAGCTGGCATTTTTTACCACGCAATCGCCCGGCAGGGCTCAACCGGACGACGCTTTGCGCGCGCTGCGGCTCTGGCTCGGCGTCGCGTCTGAATGGGCGGCGACAGGTTGCTGCCGGCCAACCTGGTGCTCGATCAGGCGCGAACCCTCGTCGTTCATGAAACTGATGAAGGCCGTGGCCGCGGGCATCAGGCGCTTGTCGGTGCGATGCACCAGCCGCCACTGGCGACTGACCGGCGTGCCGGCGACGTTGAGCCTGACCAGGCGTCCCACGGCGCGCTCGAGGCCGATGGTGTGTTCCGAGATGAAGGAAATGCCGAGGCCGGCCATGACGGCCTGCTTGATGGTCTCGTTGCTGCCGAGTTCCATGGTCGCACCGACGCTGACCTGGTGTTCGCCGAGGAAGCGCTCGAGGGCCAGGCGGGTGCCGGAGCCCGGCTCGCGGAAGAGCAGGGTTTCGTCGGCCAGCTGGCGCGGGTCGATGCGCCGCTTGCCGGCGAGCGGATGATCCGGTGCCGCGATGAAGACCAGCGGGTGCTCGGCGAACACCTTGGCGACGGTATCGAATTCGCTGGGCGGCGTGCCCATGATGGCGAGGTCGATGTCATTCTCCGCCAGCTGGCGCACCACCGTGCTGCGATTGTTCACGGTCAGCAGGATTTCCACACCCGGGTGGCGACGGCGGAACTCGGCCAGCAGCGACGGGGCAAAGTATTTCGCCGTGCTGACCACGCCGATCTTCAGCCGGCCGGCTTCGACGCCCTTGAGCGCCGCCAGCGCCTCTCCGGCTTCGC
>JALHNN010000126.1 GCA_022843505.1 Sulfuritalea sp. | reverse complement strand
GGTCCGAGCCAAGATCGCGGCCCTGCGCGCGGCTATCTCGACCTGGCGTGGAAAATCGCCGTACCGGCAGCGCCGACTCTTGAGATCACCTGCGGCCGCTCGGGATCCGGCAAGACCACGGCATCGACGGCGCGCCTGCTCGATCCCGGGCGGGCGGAAGCCGGCAGCCTGATCCGCTTGCGCTCGGATGTCGAGCGCAAGCGCCTGTTTGGAATGGCGCCTCTGGCGGCCAGCGGATCGCAACTCGACGGCGGCATCTATACCGCGGAGGCCCATGCCCGCACCTACGCGCGGCTGCTCGAGCTGGCGCGATCGCTGCTGCAGGCTGGCTGGCCGGTGATCGTGGACGCGGCCTTCCTGCGCCGCGCCGAGCGCGACGAATTCCGCCGTCTCGCCGCCGAACTCGGGGTCGGGTTCGGCATCGTCTATCTCAAGGCCGAACCCGGGGAGCTGCGCCGGCGCATCGCCGCGCGGCGGAACGACGCTTCGGAGGCGACCGTCGAGGTGCTGGAGGCTCAGCTGGGCTGGTTCGAGGAACCGGCCGACGTCGAGCTCGCCCTGCTCAGGAGTCCGTAGCCGCGCGCCACTCGACGAGCGCCGTGGAGACATCCTCGAGGCGCTCGATGCGGTACACGCCGGCGACCTTGCGCGCGCCGCCGGTGAGGCCCGCGCCCCCCGCCCACAAGGCCACGCGCGGCGGCAAGGCCGCGCGCAGTTCGATGAGCGAATCGCGCGCCCGGCGCCAGGGACAGGCCCCGGAAAAGGACAGGGCAACGACGTCGGCGCCGGTCGAGCGCGCCGCGCCGACGATGTCGGCCACCGGCGTGCCGGTGCCCAGCGAAACGCAGTTCGCGCCCTGCACCGCGAGCAGGGCCTCGACCAGCAGCAGGCCAAGCACGTGTTCCTCGTCCTTGACGGTGGTCAGCAGCACGCGCGGCTTCGCATCGCGCACGCCGAGGCCGAGGATGGCCGAGCGCAGCAGGTTCTGCACCTGCTCTGTGTACAGGTGCTCCTCGTAGATCTCGATCTCGCCGTTCATCCAGCCGTCGCCGACGCGCCGGTTCAGGGCCGGCACGGTCTCCATGACGAAGCGCTCCAGCCCCTCCCGCGCCAAACGCTGGGCCAGTTCACCACGCAGGCGATCGACCTCGCGCTGGCGCAGCAGCGGCAGCAGCCAGTCGGCAGGCGATTCGCCCGGGGGCGCCGCCGCTTCCTCTTGTCCGCCCAGTTGAGCGCTCAGCGCCTCGAGCGGCTGGGCCAAGAGCTTGCCGGGACGCCCGCCCTGGTCCATCAGGCGCTTGACCAGGCGCAGCCGCGCCACCTGTTCGGCCGGATAGACGCGCTCGCCAAAGGCATCGCGCAGCGGCTGCGGGAAACCGTAGCGGCGCTCCCAGACACGCAGGGTCTCCTTGCCAACGCCGATGTCGCGCTCGAGGGCGGCAATGCCGATGCCGGAAACCTGCTCGCTCGGATGTGAAGAATTCATCATTTGTCCTGAACAAAGTTGTTGACAAGCTGAAAATCTGCCGCTATCTTGCCTCAAACAAATTCGTTTGTCCAGGACATTATGAAAAGCTTTCTCCATACGCTGCTCGCCGCCGCCACCCTCGCCCTGACGCTGCCGGCGGCCGCCTCAAGCTGCCCCACGCTGCTCAACCACAGCTTTCCCCGCCTGCAGGACGGCGTTCCGCAGTCGCTGTGCCAGTACCAGGGCAAGGTCCTGCTGGTGGTCAACACGGCGAGTTTCTGCGGTCACACCGGTCAGTACGAGACGCTTGAGTCTGTCTACGACAAATACAAATCTCGCGGTCTGGTGGTCGTCGGCTTTCCGTCCAACGATTTCGGCGGACAGGAACCGGGCACGGATAAGGAAATCGCCGACTTCTGCCGCAGCACCTACGGCATCAAGTTCCCGATGATGGCCAAGACCGAGATCGCGGCGCCGAAGACCCACCCCTTCTACAAGCAGCTGATCGCCAAGACCGGGGCCGCGCCGCAGTGGAATTTCCACAAGTACCTGATCGACCGCAGCGGCAACCGCGTCACCAGCTACGGCACGCGCACTGCCCCCGACGACAAGACCCTGCTGGCGCAGCTCGAGCGCCTGCTGGCCGAAAAGTAACCCCCACCCCAGGAGAGCCCCATGAACGCCCCCGAACGCATCTTCCTGCCCGACATCCAGGCCAGCCCCGACCACCGCCAACTGGCGATCCAGCAGGTCGGCGTCAAGGGCCTGCGCTACCCGCTGACCCTGCTCGATGCCGCCGGCGCGGCGCACCCGACTGTCGCCACGCTGACCATGAGCGTCGGCCTCGCCCCCGAGGTCAAGGGCACGCACATGTCACGCTTCGTCGAACTGCTCGAACGCCCGCGCTCCGCCCTGAGCCTGCGCGACCTGCGCCAGATGTTCGCCGAGATGCTGCTGCACCTGCAGGCCAACTCCGGCCGCATCGAACTGCGCTTTCCTTACTTTATCCGCAAGGCGGCGCCGATCTCCGGTGTCGCCAGCCTGCTCGACATCGATGCCGGCATCGATGTCTGGGCCGAGCCCGGCGGCTCGGTGGAAATGGCGCTGGCGGTGACGGTGCCGGTGACCAGCCTGTGCCCCTGTTCCAAGGAGATCTCCGACTACGGCGCGCACAACCAGCGCTCGCACCTGAGCCTGCGCGTGCAGTTGCGCGCCGACATGAGCGTCGAGGAACTGGTGCGCATCGCCGAGGAAGAAGCCTCCTGCGAAGTCTTCGGCCTGCTGAAGCGCCCGGACGAAAAATGGGTCACCGAGCGCGCCTACGACAACCCGAAGTTCGTCGAGGACCTGGTGCGCGACATCGCCCTGCGCCTGCAGCACGAGCCCCGCATCGGGACCTGGTCGGTGGCCTCGGAGAACTTCGAATCCATCCACAACCATTCCGCCTACGCGCTGATCGAGGGAAAAAATGTTTGATCTTTTGCTTGGACTCGCGTTCGGCATCCTGCTGCTGCGCCTTGCCGAACGCGTGCAGGGCCGCCGCCCCATCCCGCTCCCCGTGCCGTTGTCGCGGCGCGACCCGCGCGAGAGCCGGCGATGAAAATCGCCGTCGTCGGCGCCGGCATCTCCGGCCTCGCCAGTGCCTGGCTGCTGCGCAAAAACCATGAAGTCACGCTGTTCGAGGCCGGCGACTACCTCGGCGGCCATACCCACACCGTCGATATCGACGTGGCGGGCGAGCGCTTCCCCGTGGATACCGGCTTCCTGGTGTTCAACCACCGCACCTATCCGAACCTCACGGCGCTGTTTCGCGAGCTCGATGTCGACACCGTCGCCAGCGACATGTCCTTCGCCGTCAGCCTGCGCGAGCCGGAGCTGGAATGGGCCGGATCGAGCGTGGCCACGCTGTTCGCGCAGAAGCGCAACCTGGCGCGGCCCGGCTTCTGGCGCATGCTGCAGGACACGCTGCGCTTCAACCGCGAGACCGCCGGCGCCCTGCCCGAGCTGACGCTCGGCGCCTACCTCGAGCGCCAGCGCTACAGCGCCGAGTTCCGCGACTGGTACCTGCTGCCGATGGCCGCGGCGATCTGGTCCTGCCCGACCCAGGCCATGCTCGACTACCCGCTGGCCACCTTCGTCCGCTTCGCCCGCAACCACGGCCTGCTGCAGATCGTCGACCGTCCGCAGTGGCTGACGGTCAGGGGCGGCGGCCGCCAGTATGTCGAACGGATTGCGGCGACGCTGCCCGACGTGCGCCTCGCCACCCCCGTGGGCTCGTTGCTGCGCGATGCCGACGGCGTCTGGCTCGGCCTGCCCGGCGGCGAGTGCGAGCGTTTCGATGAGGTGGTGCTGGCCTGCCACAGCGACCAGGCCCTGCGCCTGCTCGGCATCGCCGCCACGCCCGCCGAACGGCGCGTGATCGGTGCCGTCCGCTACCAGCCCAACCGCGCCGTGCTGCACACCGACCGCCGCCTGCTGCCGCGCGACGAGCGCGTCTGGTCGGCATGGAACTACCTCGCCGGGCGCGGCGAGCCGGGCAGCCAGCCGGTCAGCGTCTCCTACCTGATCAACCACCTGCAGCCGCTGCCGGTGGCGACGCCGGTGGTGGTCACGCTGAACCCGCACGTCGAGCCCGATCCGCAACTGGTGATCGGCGATTTCGAGTACGACCACCCGATCTTCGACCAGGCGGCCATCGAGGCCCAGACCAGCCTGGCCGCAATCCAGGGCGCCGACCGCGTCTGGTTCTGCGGCGCCTGGGGCGGCTATGGCTTCCATGAAGACGGCCTGAATTCGGCCTTGGCCGTCGCCGAGCGCCTCGGCTGCCCGGCACCCTGGCGCCGCAACGACGGACTGGCGAGCGCGGCGTGATCCCCGCCCTGTACACCGGCCGCGTCATGCACGCGCGCTTTGCCGCGAAGCAGAGCCCTGCCGCGCACGCCTTCGTGTACCCGCTGTTCTTCCTCGCCCTGCCTTTGTCGACGCTCGATGCCGCCAACAATGCCTGGTTCGGCGTCGAGCGGGCGCGGCCGGCCAGCCTGCGCTTTCGCGACCACGGCGCGCGCGACGGCTCGCCGCCCGAGCCCTGGATACGGCGGCTGCTCGCCGACCAGGGCATCACCGCCGCCGACGGCGAGATCGTGCTGCAGGCCTTCCCGCGCCTGTTCGGCTTTGTCTTCAATCCCGTCAGCTTCTGGTACTGCCACGACCGCGACGGCGCCCTGCGCGCCGTGCTGGCCGAGGTCAACAACACCTTCGGCGACCGCCACAACTACCTCGTCGCCCACGCCGACCAGCGCCCGATCCTGGCCACCGACCGCCTGCGCGCGCGGAAACTGTTCCACGTCTCGCCCTTCTTCCCGGTCGCCGGAGACTACCTGTTCCGCTTCGACCTCGCCGGCGAATCCCGCCGCGTCGAAATCGACTACTGGCTGGACGGCGAGCGCGTGCTGGCCACCGCGCTCGAAGGCCGGGCGCAGCCGCTCGATGCCGGATCCATGCTCCGGGCGCTGCTGCGCCAGCCCCTGCTCACCTTCGCCGTGGTCTGGCGCATCCACTGGCAGGCGCTGCGCCTGATCGCCAAGCGCGCCGTATTCCATTCCCGCCCGCAACCTCCCCTGCAGGAGACTTCACGATGAACAGCCTTGCCACCACCACCCTGCGCCTGCCCCTGGGCAGCCGCGCCGCGCGCCCCCTTTTGCCGGCCACGCGCACCGCCCTCTCGCTGCTGGATCGCCTCGAAGGCGGCAGCCTGCGCCTGATCCTGCCCGACAACAGCCAGATGATGCTGGGTCATGGTCCCGAGCGCGCGACGCTGCAGGTCAATGACGAACGCGTTTTCCGCCGCGTGCTGGGCGAAGGCGACATCGGCTTCGGCGAAAGCTGGATCGATGGCGACTGGCACAGCGAGCAGCTGGCCGAGCTGCTGACCCTGCTCGCCGAGAACCGCGAACAGCTGGCACGCGCCGTGCACGGCCACTGGCTGCCGCTGCTCGGCCATCGCCTGCGCCACCTGTTGCGCGCCAACACCCGCGCCGGATCGAAGCGCAACATACTCGCCCATTACGACCTCGGCAACGACTTCTACAAGCTCTGGCTCGACCCGAGCATGAGCTATTCGGCCGCGCTGTTCGGCGAGCAGCCCGGAATGAGCCTGGAACAGGCGCAGCTGCGCAAGTACTTCCGCCTGCTGGAGAGGCTCGACCCGAAGCCGGGCGACAGCATCCTCGAAGTCGGCTGCGGCTGGGGCGGGCTGGCCGAAGTCGCAGCCACCGAGTTCGGCTGCCGCGTGCATGGCATCACGCTCTCGCCCTCGCAACTGGCATGGTCGCAGGCCCGCGCACAGCAAAAAGGCTACGCCGACCTGGCCGAATTCTCGCTGACGGATTACCGCGACGTGCGCGGCCAGTACGACCACGTCGTCTCCATCGAAATGTTCGAGGCGGTCGGCGAGCGCTACTGGCCGGGCTATTTCGCAAAGCTGCACAGCTGCCTGAAGCCCGGCGGGCGCGCCGCGATCCAGACCATCACCATCGCCAACGAGCGCTTCGCCGCCTACCGCCGCGGCACCGACTTCATCCAGCGCCACATCTTCCCCGGCGGCATGCTGCCCTCGCCCGCGGTCTTCGAGCGCCGTGCCGCCGGCGCCGACTTTCAGGTGCTCGAGCGCCACGCCTTCGGCCTCGACTATGCGCGCACGCTAGCGCAGTGGCATCGCAGCTTCGACGCCGCCTGGCCGGAGATCGAGGCCCAGGGTTTCGATACGCGCTTCCGCCGCCTGTGGCAGTTCTACCTCGCCTACTGCGAGGCCGGCTTCCGCGCCGGCGCTACCGACGTGTATCACTTCCTGCTGGAAAAGCCGCGCGCATGAACGCCGCCCTGCGCCGCGGCATCGCCGGCCTCGGCCTGCTGCTGCTGGCCGGCGGGGCCGGCGCGGTGCTGCCGTCGGAATGGCGCGTGCAGGGCCAGGGCGAGATGCGCTGGTTCGGCTTCCGCCTCTACCAGGCCAGCCTCTGGGCGCCGCAGGGGCGCTGGCAGACGGGACTGCCCTACGCGCTGGAACTGCGCTATGCGCGCGACATCCCCTCGGCGCGCCTGGTGCAGGCCAGCATCGAGGAAATGCAGCGCCTGGGCGCTGCCGACGATGCGCGCCTGGCGCGCTGGAAGCTCGAACTGGAGCGCGTCTTCCCCGATGTGCGCACGGGCGACGTGATCCATGGCCTGCACCTGCCGCAGCGCGGGGCCGAGTTCTACCACCAGGGCAGGCTCACCGGGCGCATCGACGATGTCGACTTCGCGCGCGCCTTCTTCGCCATCTGGCTCGACCCGCGCACCCGCGAGCCGGAGCTGCGCGCCCGCCTGCTCGGCGAAGGCTGAAGCGCCATGATCACGCGGCAGGTCCTCGCCTATGGCGCCCTCGGCTTTCCGCTGGCCTTCGCCGCGCTGCCGCTCTACGTCCATGTGCCGCGCCTCTACGCCGAAAGCGCCGGCCTGCCGCTGGCCCTGGTCGGCCTGCTGCTGCTCGCGGCACGCTTCGCCGACGCCGTCGCCGATCCGCTGCTGGGCCTCTGGAGCGACCGCGTCGGCAACCGCCGGCGCCTGATCCTGCTGGCCCTGCCACCGCTGGGCCTGGGCCTCGCGGCCCTGCTGGCGCCGCCCGACACGGCCGGTGCCGGTTGGCTGCTGGCGACCCTGGCGCTGACCTTCCTCGGCTTCAGCCTCGCCACCATCAACTACCACGCCTGGGGCGCCGAGCTCGGCGACACGCCGAAGCAGAGCCTGCGCGTCACCGCCTCGCGGGAAGGCTTCGCCCTGGCCGGCGTCGTCGTCGCCGCCGCGCTGCCGGCCCTGCTCGCCGCCGACACGGGCACGGCGATGGCGCGCCTGGGCTGGATCTTCCTG
>JALHNN010000125.1 GCA_022843505.1 Sulfuritalea sp. | reverse complement strand
TCGCCGACATCGCCCTGATCCCGATCGAGGAGCGTACCGACAACGAGATCGAAGCCATGCGCCGCACGGTGCTGGCGCAGTTCGACCAGTACGTCAAGCTCAACAAGAAGATCCCGCCCGAGGTGCTGACCTCGCTGGCTGGCATCGAGGAGGCCGGTCGCCTGGCCGACACCATCGCCGCGCACCTGCCGCTCAAGCTGGAGCAGAAGCAGGAAGTGCTCGAAGTCTTCGGCGTCGCCGAGCGCCTGGAAAAGCTGCTCGGCCAGCTCGAAGCCGAACTCGACATCCTGCAGGTCGAAAAGCGCATCCGCGGCCGCGTCAAGCGCCAGATGGAAAAGAGCCAGCGCGAGTACTACCTGAACGAGCAGGTCAAGGCCATCCAGAAAGAACTCGGCGAGGGCGAAGACGGCGCCGACATCGACGAGATGGAAAAGAAGATCAAGGCGTCGGGCATGAGCAAGGAAGCCCTGGCCAAGGTCAATGGCGAGGTCAAGAAGCTCAAGCTGATGTCGCCGATGTCCGCCGAGGCCACCGTGGTGCGCAACTACATCGAGACCCTGCTGGCCCTGCCGTGGAAGAAGAAGTCGCGCATCAGCAAGGACCTCGGCGCCGCCGAGAAGATACTCGACAAGGACCATTACGGCCTGGAAAAGGTCAAGGAACGCATCGTCGAATACCTCGCGGTGCAGCAGCGCGTGGACAAGGTCAAGGCACCCATTCTTTGCCTGGTCGGCCCCCCCGGCGTCGGCAAGACCTCGCTCGGCCAGTCGATCGCCCGCGCCACCAACCGCAAGTTCATCCGCATGGCCCTGGGCGGCGTGCGTGACGAGGCCGAAATTCGCGGTCACCGCCGCACCTACATCGGTTCGATGCCGGGCAAGATCCTGCAGAACATGACCAAGGTCGGCGTCAAGAACCCGCTGTTCCTGCTCGATGAGGTGGACAAGCTCGGCCAGGACTTCCGCGGCGATCCGTCCTCGGCCCTGCTCGAGGTACTCGATCCGGAGCAGAACCATACTTTCCAGGACCACTACATCGAGGTCGACTTCGACCTGTCCGATGTCATGTTCGTGGCTACCGCCAACTCGCTCAACATCCCGGCGGCGCTGCTTGACCGCCTCGAGGTGATCCGGCTCGCCGGCTACACGGAAGACGAGAAGATCAACATCGCCATGCGCTACCTCTGCCCGAAGCAGATGAAGAACAACGGCATCAAGCGCGACGAGCTTTCCGTGACCGAGGACGCCCTGCGTGACATCGTGCGCTACTACACGCGCGAGGCCGGCGTGCGCTCGCTCGAGCGCGAGATCTCCAAGATCTGCCGCAAGGTCGTCAAGGCGCTGGTGATGAAGGCGCGCAAGAACAAGATGGTGGTCAACTCGAAGAACCTCGACAAGTTCCTCGGTGTGCGCCGCTACAGCTTCGGCATGGCGGAAAAGGACAACCAGGTCGGCCAGGTCACAGGCCTTGCCTGGACCGAAGTGGGCGGCGAACTGCTGACCATCGAGACCGTGGCACTTCCCGGCAAGGGCAAGACCATGACCACCGGCAAGCTCGGCGAGGTGATGCAGGAGTCGATCCAGGCCGCGCTTTCCGTGGTGAGGAAGCGCAGCAAGGCGCTGGGCATCGCCGACGACTTCTATCAGAAGAACGATATCCACATCCACCTGCCGGAAGGCGCGACGCCGAAAGACGGCCCCTCCGCGGGCATCGCCATCTGTACCGCGCTGGTCTCGGTCCTGACCGGGATCCCGGTGCGTGCCGACGTGGCGATGACCGGCGAGATTACGCTGCGCGGCGAGGTGCTGCCGATCGGTGGCCTCAAGGAAAAGCTGCTGGCAGCCGTGCGCGGCGGCATCCGCCTGGCCCTGATTCCCGAGGAAAATGTCAAGGACCTCGCCGAGATTCCCGACACCATCAAGAACCGCATCGAGATCCAGCCGGTGCGCTGGATCGACAAGGTGCTCGAGCTGGCGCTGGAACGCATGCCGGAGCCCTTGCCGGACCAGGCCGCCGCTCCCGTGGCGGTGGTTGCCGAGGATGCGGCGGTGGCCGGCGTGGTCACCCACTGAGCGAACCGGCTGGTAGAATTGCAGCCCGGTTGCCCGGCTTGGGCAGCCCCCGTTCAACGGGTGCTTAGCTCAGCTGGTAGAGCGTCGCCCTTACAAGGCGAATGTCGGCGGTTCGATCCCGTCAGCACCCACCACAGAACAAAGGCGAACCACGGTTCGCCTTTTTCGCGCAGGGTACCCGCCGCATGAGCATGTTCGACATCGTCCGCAACAACAAGAGGATCACCCAGATCTTCCTGGTCTTGATCACCTTGCCCTTCGCTTTCTGGGGCGTCGAATCCTACGTGCGCAACGTCGACAGCGACAACGAGGTCGCCAGGGTCGGTGGCGCCAAGATCACCCAGCAGGAGTTGCAGGCGGCCTTGCGCGAGCAGCAGGACCGCGCACGCGCCCAGCTCGGCGGCAAGCTCGACATGGCCCTGTTCGATTCGCCGCAGATGCGTCGCGTCGTGCTCGATTCGCTGATCACCCAGCGCCTGCTCGCCGAGCAGGCGCGCAAGGCGAAGATGGCCGTGGGTGACGCGCAACTGGCGCAATTCATTGCTTCGGTGCCGTCGCTGCAGGAGAACGGCAAGTTCTCCAAGGAACGCTACGAGGCGCTGGTCGCCAACCAGGGCATGAGCAAGGAAGCGTTTGAAGCGCGCCTGCGCCAGGACCTTGCCATGCAGCAGTTGACACTGCCGGTCAGCGAGGGCGGCATCGCCGGGCAGGCCGCTGCCGGGCGCTGGCTGGCCACCCAGCTGGAGTTGCGCGAGGTCAGTGAAGCCGCGCTGTATCCGGATGCCTACTCCAAGCAGGTGACGCTGGCCGCCGATGCTATCCAGAAGTACTACGATGACAACCGCAAGCAGTTCGAGTTGCCCGAGCAGGTCCGCGCCGAATTCGTGGTGCTGAGCCGGGACGCCCTGGCCGTGCAGGGAGCGCCCGGCGACGAGGAGATCAAAGCGGCATACAAGGCCAACGAGGCCCGCTACAAATCGCCCGAGATGCGCCGCGCCAGCCATATCCTGATCAAGGCCGGCTCCGAGGCCGAGGCCAAGGCGGCGCAGGACAAGGCCGAAGGCATCCTGGCCCAGGTGAAGAAGAATCCCGCCGATTTCGCCAGGCTGGCCAGGCAGCACTCGCAGGATCCGGGTTCGGCGGAAAAGGGCGGCGACCTCGACTGGTTCACCCGCGGCGCGATGGTGAAGGTGTTCGAGGATTCCGTTTTCGGCATGAAGGAGGGACAGATCTCGGAACTCGTGCGTTCCGATTTCGGCTTCCATATCATCCGTGTCAGCGGCGTGCGGCCCGAGCGCCTAAAGCCGCTCGAGGAGGTCAGGGCGGAAATCGCCGCCGAACTGAAGCGCGATGCGGGCAACAAGAAATACGTCGAGGCGGCCGAAGCCTTCGGCAACACCGTCTATGAACAGTCGGACAGCCTCAAGCCGGCGGCGGAAAAGTGGAAGCTGGACGTCAAGCAGACCTCATGGTTGGCCAAGGGTGCCAAGCTGGCGCCGCCCTTCGACAACGCCAAGCTTGCGGCCGCGCTGTTCGCCGACGATGCCGTGAAGAACAAGCGCAATACCGAGGCGGTCGAGGTCGCGTCCGGCATCCTGGTGTCGGCGCGGGTGCTGGAACACAAGGCCGCGTCGGTGCAGCCGCTGGAGGCGGTGAAGGCCGAAGTCGAAAAGCGGCTGGTGCTCGAAGAGGCCGCCAAGCTGGCGATCAAGGATGGCGAAGCCAAGCTGGCGCAACTGCAGAAGGGCGAGACCGTGGCTCTCAAGTGGTCGGCGACGCAGGGCCTGCGTCGCAGCGAACCGCAGGGTCTGGCGCCGGATTCGGTGCGCGCGATCTTTGCGGCTGATGCCGCCAGGCTGCCGGCCTATGTCGGCACCGCCCATCCGGGAAAGGGTTACGCGCTCTACCGGATCAGCGCGGTGAAGGCGGCGCAGGACATCGCCAAGGATCCGCGCGCCGCCGCCCTGCGTCAGGCCTATGTGCGCGCCGTCGCCGAAGAGGAGTTCGCCGCCTGGCTGGCCAGCCTCAGGGCATCGCATCCCGTGACCATCAACAAGGCCATGCTCGAGGCCAGGGAAAAGTAGGGTCTGAACTCTCGCCGCCGGCTAAGGCCGACGTAGCATGGGGCGGTGCCCGACGCAAGTCCGCTGCCGTCCGTTCAGCGCCGAAACACGCTGATGCGGCAGATGTCCGTCGCGGCGCACCACGCGCTGCTGACGAGCTTTTGCGGCATGCCCTCTGCCCACGACCACTCGGCCGGATAGGAATAGAGTGCAACGCTGCGCACTTTGCCGCTGCTGCGCAAGAGAGGATTGGTCTGAATCAGGCGTTCCACTTCGGCAACGGCGGACAGGTGGAGCAGGGAATGTATCCGGTCGAGCATGTGTTCCCCGTCGGGGGTGCTGCCGGAAAGGTGGTCGCGGTCCTCGATGCACCGCACGTAATGCGTCGTGTCGAGGCCGCCGGCATTGCCGATCCAGCAATCGTAGCCATTGTCGAAGGCGGTCTGTGCGCTCGCGCTGCCGGCCAGCAGCAGTGACAACAGGACGATGGGTTGGAGCGGTCGCAGCATGTATGCCAGGCACGTTTACCTTGGTGACAAGTGCATTCTCGCGAGGTCGTCACGCGACCGTCAACCCCCTGAAACCGCAGACCAGCGGCGCGTCTATGCCGATCGATCTACAGTCCGCCGGTGCGATCTCTGAAGAATCAGACGATTGAAAAGCACACCGAAAGCTGAATATTTTTTTCGGGGAAACCGGCTTTGGGCAATCAAATCGCCTGCCTGCGGCTGGCCGGGCCCGGGCTATACCCGTTGCGGGTAAGGATCAGCCCGGCAGCGGGTCGGCGTTGCCCATGGCCGTGGTGTGCGTGCCGCCGTCGACGTAAAGGATCTCGCCGGTGACCCCGCTGGCGAGGTCCGACAGCAGGAAGGCGGCGGCGTTGCCGACTTCGTCGATGGTCACGTTGCGGCGCAGAGGAGCGTGGTGGGCGTTGTAGGCCAGCAACTTGCCGAAGTTGCCGATGCCGGAGGCGGCGAGGGTCTTGATCGGTCCGGCGGACAGCGCGTTGGCGCGGATGCCCTGCGGGCCGAGGCAGAAGGCGAGATAGCGCGTGGCGGCCTCGAGGCTGGCCTTGGCCAGGCCCATGGTGTTGTAGTTCGGCATGGTGCGTTCCGCGCCGAGATAGGACAGCGCCAGCAGCGCCGGTTTGTTGCCCTTCAATAGCAGCGGTCGCGCCGCCTTGGCCAGCGCCGGATAGCTGTAGGAGGAGATGTCGTGGGCGATGCGAAAGCCCTCGCGCGTCATGCCGTCGAGAAAGTCGCCTTCGATGGCGTCGTTGGGCGCAAAGGCGATCGAATGCACCAGGCCGTCGAGGCCATCCCAGCGTTTGCCGAGTTCCGTGAATACCGCCTCGATTTCGGCATCCTGGGAAACGTCGCAGGGGTAGATGGCGGTCGAGCCGAACTCGTCCGCATACTTGGCCATGCGCTCCTTGAAGCGCTCGTTCTGGTAGGTGAAGGCAAGTTCGGCGCCTTCGCGGTGGCAGGCCTTGGCAATGCCGTAGGCGATCGACCGGTTGGAGATCAGGCCGGTGATCAGGATGCGTTTGCCAGCGAGAAATCCCATCGCGTATTCCTTGGTTGAATCCAGCGGCGGATTATAGCGGATCGGCTAAACTGGACTTCATGCGCGGCCTGCTTTCCAGCCTTTTCGCCCTGCTGCTCGCGGCTTGCGGCAGCGCCTGGAACGACCCCTATCCGGCGGCCGACCGGGGTCGCAACATCCTTTACAGCGCGTTTACCGATCGGCCCAAGCACCTCGACCCGGTGCAGTCCTACAGCGAGGACGAAATCACCTTCACGGCGCAGATCTATGAGCCGCCGCTGCAGTATCACTACCTCAAGCGCCCCTATGCGCTGGTTCCCGCGACGGCCGAAGCCGTGCCGCAGCCGCGTTACCTCGACGCGCAGGGCCGTTCGCTCCCCGACAACACCGACCCGGCGCGGATTGCGTTCACCGATTACGTGGTCAGCATCCGGCCGGGCATCCGCTACCAGCCGCATCCGGCTTTCGCGACCGCCGCCGACGGCAGCCATGCCTACCACGCGCTGAGCGCGGCGCAGCTCGCCGAGGTCAATGTGCTGGCCGATTTCAAACTGCGCGACAGCCGTGAACTGACCGCCGAGGACTACGTCTACGGCATCAAGCGGCTGGCCCATCCACGCCTGCATTCGCCCATCTTCGGCCTGATGGAGGAATACATCGTCGGCCTCGGCGATTACGGCAAGCGCCTGCAGGCGGAAAAGGACAAGCCCTGGATCGACCTGCGGGCGCACAAGCTCGATGGCGTCGAGGTCATCGATCGCCACCGCTACCGAATCCGCGTCAAGGGCAAGTATCCGCAGTTCCTCTACTGGCTGGCGATGCCCTTCTTCGCGCCGATGCCCTGGGAGGCGGACAGGTTCCACAGCCAGCCGGGCATGGCGCAGAAGAACCTGACGCTGGACTGGTACCCGATCGGCACCGGGCCCTACATGCTCACCGAAAACAACCCGAACGCGCGGATGGTGCTGGAAAGGAACCCCAACTTCCATCGCGAAACCTATCCCTGCGAGGGTGAACCGGGTGACGAGGCCGCCGGCCTGCTCGCGGATTGCGGCCAGGTGCTGCCCTTCATCGACAAGGTGGTGTTCACCCGCGAGAAGGAGCAGATCCCGTATTGGAACAAGTTCCTCCAGGGCTACTACGATGCCTCCGGCATTTCCTCGGATTCCTTCGACCAGGCGGTGCAGGTCAGCGCCGGCGAGATCACGCTGTCGGACGACATGAAGGCCCAGGGCATCGTGCTCACCACCTCGGTGGCGACTTCGAGCATGTACATGGGCTTCAACTGGCTCGATCCCGTGGTCGGCGGCGCCGATCCGAAGACCGCCGAGCGCGGGCGCAAGCTCAGGCAGGCGATTTCCATCGCCATCGACCAGGAGGAGTTCATCTCCATCTTCCAGAACGGCCGCGGCGTCGCCGCGCAGGGCCTGATCCCGCCGGGTATCTTCGGCCACCGCGAGGGTGCGGCCGGCATCAACCGCCACAGCTACGACTGGGTGGATGGCCAGCCCCGGCGCAAGCCCGTGGCGGAGGCGAAGCGCCTGCTGGCCGAGGCCGGCTGGCCCAACGGCCGCGACGCAACGACCGGCGAGCCGCTGGTGATCAATCTCGACACCACGGCCACCGGCGTCGGCGCCAAGGCCCGCATCGACTGGCTCAACAAGCAATTCGCCAAGATCGACATCCAGCTGGTGGTGCGCAGCACC
>JALHNN010000124.1 GCA_022843505.1 Sulfuritalea sp. | reverse complement strand
GATCGAATTTCCCTGCGATTTCCCGCTCAAGATCATGGGGACAAATGTCCCTGATTTCGCTCCGGCGATCGCCATGGTCGTTGTCACCCATGCACCGGACTTCGACCCGGCGGGAATGAAGATGCGGCCCTCGAAGGCGGGCAACTACCTGGCGCTGACCTGCACCGTGCGCGCCACCTCGCAGGCCCAGCTCGATGCCTTGTATCGCGCATTGACGGCGCATCCCATGGTCAAGGTCGTATTGTGACGGCCCCTCTCCTGCGCGAATTCGGCCGCGTCGACTACGCGCCGACCTTCGCCGCGATGCAGGAATTCACCGCCGCGCGCGGTGCCGATACGCCCGACGAACTCTGGCTCTGCGAGCATCCGCCGGTGTTCACCCAGGGGCTCTCGGGCCGCCCCGAGCACCTGCTGGCCGACATCGGCATCCCCGTGGTGCAGATCGACCGGGGCGGCCAGATTACCTACCACGGTCCCGGCCAGGCGGTGGTCTACCTGCTGCTCGACCTGCGCCGGCGCGACTATTCGGTGCGCGGCCTGGTGCATCGCATCGAGCAGGCGGTGATCGACCTGCTGGCGGACTACGAGGTCAGGGCCGAGCGGCGCGAGGGCGCGCCCGGCGTCTATGTGGGGGCCGCGAAGATCGCCGCGCTGGGCCTGCGCATCAAGCACGGCTGCAGCTACCACGGCGTCTCGCTCAACATCGAGATGGACCTCGCGCCCTACGATGCGATCAACCCCTGCGGTTACGCGGGCATGGCGGTCACGCAATTGAGTGCGTGTTCTCCACAATGGCGCGGCGGCCTGGACTCTGCGATAGTAGGCAGGCAGCTGGCCACCCACCTGGCCAGGCAACTGGAAACGAGCGACAAATGACGACCAAGCAGAAAGGCGAAGCCAAGACCGCGCGCATCCCGATCAAGGTGGTGCCGGCAGAGACCACGCTGAAGAAACCTTCTTGGATCCGCGTCAAGGCCGGCAACAGCGCGGCGCGCTTCGGCGAGATCAAGCAGATCCTGCGCGAGCACCACCTGCACACGGTCTGCGAGGAAGCCACCTGCCCCAACATCGGCGAGTGCTTCGGCAACGGCACCGCCACCTTCATGATCCTCGGCGACCTGTGCACCCGGCGCTGCCCGTTCTGCGACGTCGGCCACGGCAAGCCGCTGCCGCCGGACGCCGAAGAGCCGGAGAAGCTCGCCCGCACCATCGCGGCGATGAAGCTCAAGTACGTCGTCATCACCAGCGTCGATCGCGACGACCTGCGCGACGGCGGCGCCCAGCACTTCGCCGACTGCATTGCCAAGGTGCGCGAGTACTCGCCGGGGACGAAGATCGAAGTGCTGGTGCCGGACTTCCGCGGCCGCCTCGACATCGCGCTGGAAATTCTCGCCGCGACGCCGCCCGATGTCATGAACCACAACATGGAAACCGTGCCGCGCCTCTACAAGCAGGCGCGCCCCGGCGCCGACTACGCGCACTCGCTGCAGTTGCTGAAAGCCTTCAGGACGCGCGTACCCGGCGTGCCGACCAAGTCGGGGCTGATGGTTGGCCTGGGCGAGACCGACGAGGAAATCCTCGACACCCTGCGCGACCTGCGCGCCCACGACGTCGATATGCTGACCATCGGCCAGTACCTGGCACCCTCCGGCCATCACCTGCCCGTGCTGCGCTACGTGCATCCCGACGTCTTCGCCATGTATGCCCGCGAAGCCGAGGCGATGGGCTTCACCCATGCCGCCAGCGCGCCGCTCGTGCGCTCGAGCTACCACGCGGACCAGCAGGCGCACGGCGCCGGAGTTGCCGGCACCTGAGAGTAATGTGTAGCGGTATCCTGCAGGACGGAGCTGGGCGTAGCGGGGGTTTCGCAGAGCACCGCTCTGCGCCCGCGAAGCCGGGCGGCTAGGCAAAGCCACCCGTGGAGGGAACGGCGATCAAGCCGCCGAGAGATCCTTGCTGGCCTGGTCGAGCACGGATTCCGGCACGCCGCGCTTCTTGAGGGCTTCGATCAATCGTGAGGTCTGGTCGGGAGCGAACTTTGCCTCGTCCTGGCGCAGTCCTTCGCCGATGTAGAACTTGAGCAGCGTCTGGTAGCCGGAAAACCCCTTGAGCGGGGCAATCTGCTTGAGGGAGTCCACCACGTCGACCGGGATGCGCAAGGTAATCGAGGTCATCGGCCTGTCCTTGGCCAGGCGCTTCCTTATTTTCTCACTCAGCATAGCGGGCTTCCTCCTCGGGTTCCGCGCGTCGCGCGGAGACAATACGGATGCAGACGTCTTCGATCTCGACATGGACCACGTACAGCAAGCGACCGACGGCATCGAAACCGATGGCTGCGTACCGTGCCTCGTCGTTACGCGAAGCCTCCGTCAGAACGAACAACGGATCGAAGAACAACGTCGCCGCTTCCTCGAACCGGACCCCATGCTTGCGCCGGTTCTTTTCGGCTTTTACGGCATCCCAGACAAAGCTTTCGCCGTTCAGCTCGAAGTGGAAATCCATGCGGGAAGTCTAGCCGATGTATTGGCTTTGTCAATACATCGGCCGGGTAGCGTTACGGGACGCGATGCAGGCCCGAAAGTCGGCGCCGGAGGGACGGCGATTAGCCGCCGTCTGCAAGTGCTTCGATATTCGGCCAGAAAACCGGCGCAGGAGCGCTAGCCGAACGCTTGAGATAGATCAGCAGAGGCCGCTGGCGTTGACGATTGTCGGCATAGTGGCCGGCGCCGCCACCTCGTGTAGGGTCCATCTGTAGCGCTAGCGTACCTTGCACGGCGATGACGTCTCCGTCTGATGCAGCAATATCGGCATCGACGATCGAGCCCTTTATCGTTGGTGGTGGGTCGATTAAGGGAGCGTCACGTTTTCGCGTTTGCCGGTCCACCAGGAACAACTGACGTAACGCGTCGATCAGAAGATGACTACCACGCCAGTCAGCGAAGAGAATCTTGAAGGCTGATTCTCCCCGGGCGTTCAGCACCTCCACCTTCGGGGTTGGTGTCGACGCAACCTCAAAGCAATGGACGCCGTGGTCGACGTAGTCCCGCCGTCCGGTGGACTCCCAGCCGCAACTGCGAAACCGCTTGCCGTCCGGCGCGTAGTGTGGCGAAGCGAACTCGTGGTCCCACGACAGGTTCCCCGCTACGCCCTGCAGTTTCGGCGCTTCCTGGCCTGTTAGCAGATCGAACTCGTACAAACTGCGCGCACCCGCAATGCGGCCACTGGCGAGGTGTATCGTCCCCACGGTGCGCCAGTAGAGCAAGGCCCGGTCGTCGGGGCGCCAGGCCGGCCGCGCCGCCGAGGCGATGGGAATCTCACCGTAGCCAACGCGGATGTCCGTGACGCTTTCGCTCACCGCTGGCCGCGCGAGAAAGAACTTGCAGTCGACGGGTGGCGGCACGGCGGCACCGGGCTTGCCCTCGGCGGCCGGCCAGCCGTGCGCGCGCTCGGCCGAGCAGTCGGCGACGGTGAAGGCCAGCTTCTTGCCGTCCCAGGAAACGGTGGGCCAGATGTAGCTCTTGTCCGGCGCCTGCCCGGCCACCAGCCGCCAACTGCCGGAACTGGTGAGCCCGCCTTCTATGGGCTGGCCGTGTCCATCAGGGTCCCAGCGCACGATGCGGCAGAAGCGCGGGTTGTAGTGGTTGCACAGATTGACGACCAGCCACGAGCCGTCGGGCGCGAAGCGCGCCTGGATCGGGAACCAGCGCACGAGCTTGGCCGCGTCATACGGCGGGATGGACTCTTCGGCCTGTGGCGCACGCGGCGACGCCGGGCCGCCGTAGTTGCCGAACCCCGGGGCGGGCATCACTGGCAGCCAGCTAGCGACAGGCCGACGAGGATAGCGGCGCTGCGGGTGGCCGTGGCAGTCGCCTGCCATGCAACGTTCAAGAGCTTTGCCTCCTTGCAGAGTTGGTTTCGTGTTCCCAACCTGGTCACGCCCAGTCCCCACGCAGTGCCGTGACATCGGCCTGAAGTCGATCGGGTGCCGCCGCCGCCGCCGGCACTGCCGCGCCCACCACGAGTTCGATCTTCGACAGCACCCCGCGACGGAAGGGCCGCGTCATGGCCGGGCCGTCCTTGCGCGAGAAGAAGCTGCCCCAAAGGCCGCGCAGGGCCATCGGCACCACGGGTACGGGATTGCGCGCCAGGATCCGGCTGATGCCGGGGCGGAAGGGGTTGATGCTGCCGTCGGCGGTGATCTTGCCTTCGGGGAAGATGCCGACCAGGTCGCCGGCGTCGAGCGCCTTGCCGACTTCCTCGAAGGCCTTCTCCATCATCACCGGATCTTCCTTGGCCGGGGCGATGGGGATGGCCTTGCTGGTGCGGAAGACGAAGTCGAGCAACGGCCAGCGGAAGATGTGGTGGTCCATGACGAAGCGGATCGGGCGCTTGCAGGCGGCCATGATCACCAGCGCGTCGACGAAGCTGACATGGTTGCAGACGATCACCGCCGGCCCTTCTTCGGGCACCGGGCCGAGTTCCTTCACGCGCAGTCGATACACGCTGTGGATCAGCATCCAGATGATGAAGCGCAGCAGGAACTCGGGCACCAGGCCGTAGATGAACAACGCTACAGCGGCATTGCAGATCGCTGCCACGGCGAACAGCATCGGGATCGTCAGGCCCGCGGCGAGCAGGCCGGCGGCGGCCAGCGCGCCGACCACCATGTACAGCGCGTTCATGATGTTGTTGGCGGCGATGATGCGCGCCCCATGTTCGGGGTTGGAGCGCTGCTGCACCAGCGCATACAGCGGCACGATGAAGAGGCCGCCGAAGATGCCGAGCAGCGCCAGGTCGAGCAGCACGCGCCAGGTCTGGTCGTAGGCCAGCAGGCCGATCGCACCCAGCGGCGAGGGCGAGGGCACGGCGGGCGAGGCGAAGGCAAGGTCGAGCGCAAATACCGTCAGGCCGATCGATCCCAGCGGCACCAGGCCCAGCTCCACGCGCTTGGCTGAAAGCTTCTCGCAGAGCAGCGAGCCGACGCCGATGCCGAAGGTGAAGGTGGCGAGCAACAGCGTCACGGCCGTCTCGCTGCCGCCCAGCACGTTCTTGGTGTAGGCCGGGAACTGGGCGAGGAACAGCGCACCGAACAGCCAGAACCAGGAGATGCCCATGATGGAGAGGAACACCGTCTGGTTTTCGCGCGCGAAATTGATGTTGCGCCAGGTCTCGGTCAGCGGGTTGGCGCTGATCGCGAGAGTCGGCGCTGGCGGCACGGCGATCGGGATCGCGCGCGAGGCCAGGTAGCCGGCGACGGCGACGGCAAGGCCCACGGCAGTGATCCAGACCGTCGCCGCCTCCCCGGCGGCAAGCAGGCCGCCGAGCAGCGTGCCGAGCAGGATGGCGACGAAGGTGCCGGCCTCGATCAGCGCGTTGCCGCCGACCAGTTCTTCGGGCTTCAGGTGCTGCGGCAGGATCGCGTACTTGACCGGCCCGAACAGCGTCGATTGCGCGCCCATCAGGAACAGGCTCAGGAACAGCACGCCGAGGCTTTGCACGACGAAACCGATGCCGGCGATGATTACGATGGCCACTTCGAGCAGCTTAGACAACCGCGCCAGCGCCGCCTTGTCATACTTGTCGGCGAGCTGGCCGGCGGTGGCCGAGAACAGGAAGAAGGGCAGGATGAATACGCCCGCCGCCAGGTTGGCCAGCAGTTCGGGCTTGAGGGTGGTCCAGCTCGACGCCTGGAAGGTCAGCAGCACCACCATCGCATTCTTCAGCACGTTGTCGTTGAGCGCGCCGAGGAACTGGGTGACGAACAGCGGGGCGAAGCGGCGCGCGCGCAGCAGGCCGGATTGATTGCTCATGTCCTGTTCGTTCCTGGGAAGGCGGGTGGATAGCGGTCCGGACCGGGGATTCTAAGCTGCCTGCATGAAGGCGCCGCCGCTACACCATCGTCATCGTCATCGGCATGCGCTGATGGCTGATGGCGGCCCTGACGGACATGCAGCGGCGCCAGCCTGGAGCGGCACCCGCACCCGGACAACCAGGCGGCCGACGATGAGGGCAGCCGCAAGCGTTGCCAGCAGGTGTTTCAGCGTGTGGCCGGTGATCGGGTCGAGGACGGCGGCGATGGCGTGGTCATTGGCTTCCGTCAGCTTGGCGACGATATAGATCGCCAGGGCGCCGCCGAAGGCCAGGCGATCTGCGGCCGGAGCTCGGTGCAGCCATTGCCAGAGCGGGATCAGCAGGATGGGCAGGCCCTGCAGCAGCAGGTAGGGGCGCAGGTCGCCGGCGCCGGCGAGGTCGGTGAAATACCACCAGGCGACGCTGGCGACTGCCGCCAGCGCCAGCAGGCCGGCCATGCCGCCGCTGTCGCGCTTGCGCACATCGCCCAGCACACCGGCCAGCAGGCCGGCGCAGGCCAGCGCGATCGGCAGCCGATCCCAGACCAGGCGCGCGTTGTCCGGGGCGAGGTGGTACCAGGTCGAGCCCAGCGCGGTGAGGAACAGCCCGGCCAGGAACAGGCGGTAGCCGGCAAACCCATGATGCAGTTCGGGATGCTCGCGCGCCGGGCCCAGCCTGATCCAGCCCCAGATTGCCGCCAGGGCAAAGCCTAGGTTGGATGTCACGTCGCAGAAATGCGGTACGCCCCAGACCAGGGACTGGTCGGCGAAGTCGTGGTAGCCGTCGGGCTGGTGGATGGGGCCGTGGAACAGGGCGGCGGCGGCGAGCAGCAGCGTCAGGGCCGGAGGCAACTGGTGCAGCGGAAGTTTCATGGCGTTCTCCGTGGTGAAGGTGAAGCCAGGATGCACCCGGTCCGGTTACGGACCAAGCCGGAACGTCGAAGGCGATGCACCTGCGCCCCTCGGTACCGGGCAACGATACCGCAAGTCGGAACCCCTGACATCGGTGCTGACGGATATGGGTGACGTCTTCCCTGTCGGCCAATCCGCCGAGTTGCCAAATAGCGACAGAAGCTTGTGCAGCAATGATTGCGGGAGTTTCTGCAGTTGACCTGTACTGTAGTTTGAATTAGCTTTAACTAAATAAAATAACAAATTGATTATAAATGGTAAAAGCAATTCTAATTGTGATTGGGTTGAGCCTCGGGCTGGTTTCGGTGGCGCGTGCGGACGCGGACCTCGACGCTGCCCGCGCCCTGCTGGGCGAAGGGCGGGCAGGCGAGGCCTATGAGCGCCTCTTGCCCAAGGAATTCGCTCGCGCCGGCGACGCCGACTTCGACTATGTATTTGGTCTGGCGGCCCTGGCGTCGGGGCGACCCGGCATCGCGACCTTCGCCTTCGATCGCGTCATCGCCGTAGACCACGACTACGCAGCCGCCTACCTCGATCAGGGCCGGGCGTACTACGCGCTCGGCGACCTCGAGCGCGCCGAACAGAACTTTGCCATCGTCCGCTCGCTGAATCCGCCTCCGGAAGCGCTT
>JALHNN010000123.1 GCA_022843505.1 Sulfuritalea sp. | reverse complement strand
CACCCTGTTCCGCATCCTGATCGAGGCCAGGAGCCGCGATGACATCGCCGCCGTGAAGCGCGAGGCCACGGCGCTGTTCAAGGCGCGCCACGGCGGCGAGGAGGATGTCACGGTGATCACCCAGGACGCCGTGCTCGCCACCTTCGACCGCCTGCTGCGCGCGCTGACCGCCGCCGTGGCCGGCATCGCCGCGATCAGCCTGGCCGTGGCCGGCATCCTGGTGATGAACGTGATGCTGGTGGCGGTGACCCAGCGCACCTCCGAGATCGGCCTGCTCAAGGCGCTCGGCGCGCGCGCCGCCACCATCCGCAATGCCTTCATGGCCGAGGCGGCGATGCTCTCGCTGGTCGGCGCCTTCACCGGCTATGGCCTCGGCCTCTTCGGCGCCTTCGTGCTGCGCCAGATGTACCCGGTGTTCCCCGCCTATCCGCCGGACTGGGCGGTGCTGGCAGCCCTGGGCACGGCGCTCGGCACGGGCCTCCTGTTCGGCATCATGCCCGCCCGGCGCGCGGCGCGGCTCGATCCGGTGCAGGCGTTGATGAAGCATTAGGATGAAGACAATTTCAGTTCTGAGTCTGGAGCGCGATCGGGAGGGCGGGGCATTCCCCTTCGCTCATGTCATCCGTCGTCGCCCTGCGGGCTCCTTTGCCCACGGCCTGCCCTGCATGGCAAGCCGGCTGCGGCAGCGCGGAGCAGTGCTCCGCGAAACCCTGCCTTCGCCCCCCTTTACTTCGCTGCGGGGAACGCCCCACCCTCCCGATCCGGTGATGGTGTTGCATTGCGACGGTTGCAAGGCGCAGGCGTATCCCGCCAAGGATGGTGGGTACCCGGATCCGGTAAGTAAAGGGGGAGGAGCGGGCGCAGCCCGCGACGGAGGACATGGACGGAGCCGGGTACCCGCCGTCCTTGGCACCCGCAGAAAGTTCGCAACCAATGCTTTTCTTTCCGCGCTACCGCCAACCAGCTGACATGGGCATCACCGACTTCCTCGCCCTGGCCATCCGCGCCATCGTCGCCCAGCGCCTGCGGAGCTTCCTGACGCTGCTCGGGATCGCCGTCGGCATCGCGGCGGTGATCCTGCTGACCTCGATCGGCGAAGGCATCCACCGCTACGTACTGGCCGAGTTCTCCCAGTTCGGCACCAATGTCATCGGCGTCCATCCGGGCAAGACCAAGACCGGCGGCGGCGCGCTGTCCGGCCTGCCGAGCAGCGCGCGGCCGTTGTCGCTGGACGATGCCGAGGCGCTGAAGCGCCTGCCCAACGTGGTGGCGGTGACGCCCAGCGCCTGGGGCAACGCCGAGGTGCACGGCAACGGGCGCGTGCGCCGGGTCTCCATCTACGGCGTCGGCCCCGGCATGCTGACGGTGTTCAAGGGCAAGGTCAGGAGCGGCAGGTTCCTCGCCGAAGAGGAAGCCGGCGCCGCCCGCGCACAGGTGGTGCTGGGGCCGAAGCTGAAGAACGAACTGTTCGGCGCCGAGAATGCCCTGGGCCAGCGCGTGCGCATCGGCGGCCTGCAGTTCCGCGTCATCGGCGTCATGGAGACCAAGGGCATGTTCCTCGGCATCGACCTCGACGACACCGCCTTCGTCCCGGCGGCGCGCGCGCTCGAACTGTTCAACCGCGAGGGCCTGAACGAAATCAATGTCGCCGTCGCCGAGGACGTGCCCGCGGCGCGGGTGGTCGAGGCGGTGAAGCAGGTGATGAAGGAGCGCCACGGCCGCGAGGATGTCACCATCATCAGCCAGGAGGAGATGCTGTCCACGCTGAACTCCATCCTCGACGTGCTGACCATGGCCGTCGGCGCGCTGGGCGGCATCTCGCTGCTGGTGGGCGGCGTCGGCATCGTCACCATCATGACCATCGCCGTCACCGAGCGCACCAACGAGATCGGCCTGATGGTGGCCCTCGGCGCCCGACGGCGCACCATCCTCGGGTTGTTCCTCGGCGAGGCGGTGGCGCTGGCCGCGATCGGCGGCGCCTTCGGCCTGGTGCTGGGCATCGGCCTGGCGCAGCTGATCGGCCTGTTCCTGCCGGCGCTGCCGGTGCATACGCCGCTGTCCTTCGTCATCCTCGCCGAGGTGCTGGCCGCCGCCATCGGCCTGACCGCCGGTGTGCTGCCGGCGCGCCGCGCGGCGCTGCTCGACCCGGTCGAGGCGCTGCGCACGGAATAGAAGTCGGCGCCGGCAATACGGCGATCGGCTGTTACGATTGCTCACAATCGAACGCTACGACCCGTGGCGCCAACCGCGATAATCCAGTCCCATGAAGACCCTCAAGGATCTCAAGCTCTCCATGCTCGACCTCGTCGCTGTGCGCGAGGGCGGCAGCGTCGCCGATGCCCTGGCGATCTCGCTGCGCACGGCGCGCCACGCCGAGCAGCTCGGCTTCACCCGCTATTGGCTGGCCGAGCATCACAACATGCCCGGCATCGCCAGCTCGGCCACGGCGGTGCTGGTCGGCTACATCGCCGGCGGTACGAGCCGGATCCGCGTCGGCTCGGGCGGGGTGATGCTGCCCAACCACGCGCCGCTGGTGGTGGCCGAGGCCTTCGGCACCCTGGCCGAGCTCTACCCCGGGCGCATCGACCTCGGCCTCGGTCGGGCACCGGGCACCGACCGCCTGACCATGCGCGCGCTGCGCCGCGACCGGGTCGAGACCGAGGACGACTTCCCGCGCGAGGTGGCCGAGCTGCAGCGCCTGCTCAGCGAGCCGCAGCCGGACCAGCAGGTGATCGCCATGCCGGGTGCCGGCACCCGGGTGCCGATCTGGCTGCTCGGCTCCAGCCTGTTCTCGGCGCAACTGGCGGCGGAACGCGGCCTGCCCTATGCCTTCGCCTCGCATTTCGCGCCGCGCCTGCTGCACCAGGCCATCGACCTCTACCGCAGCCGCTTCCGGCCGTCCGCGGTACTGGCCGAGCCCTATGTGATGATCGGCGTGCCGCTGGTCGCCGCGCCCAACGACGAGGAGGCGGAGTACCTCGCCAGCAGCGTGTTCCAGCGCGTGCTCGGCATCCTCCACGGCGACCGTCGCTGCCTGCCGCCGCCGGTGGCCGATTTCATGGCGGGGCTGCATCCGCAGGAGCGAGCCGGGATTGCCGACTTCCTCGGCGCCGCCGTGATCGGCGGGCCCGAGGCGGTGCGCGTCGGATTCGATGCGCTGTTGCAGGCCACCCAGGCCGACGAATTCATTCTGGTCTGCGACATCTTCGATCCGGACCTGCGCCTGCGCTCGCTCGACATCGCCGCCGCCTGCGGCCGCTGAATCTCCGGGCCGCCCTCGGATGGCGCAGGCGCCGGTACAGGGGCCGTATCAGTTCCCCGTCGGCGCGCGACTCAGCGCCGCCCGGCCCGTGCCGCATCAGAGGGTCATTCCATCGGCAGCTTGCGCGCCTTCCAGTCGGGGACGCCGTTGCGGTACCAGTGCACGTTCTTGTAGCCGGCCTTGGCCATCACCACGGCGGCCTTGTAGGACTTCCAGCAGGTCCCGGAATTGCAGAACACCACGTAGTCCTTGTTCTTGTCGGCGATCTTCGCCATGTCGAACTTGTCCTGGGCGGAATCGAACTTGACGTCCTTGGCGCTCTTCTCCGGATCGTAGGGGACGGATATCGCGCCCTTGATCGTTCCTTCGGAAAACTCGCTGGCCTTGCGCGTGTCGATCAGCACCGCGCCCTTGGCTTGCATGGCCTGGACCGCGGCGGCTTCGATCAGCTTGACACCGGCCGGCGCCGCCGCCGGGGTTTCCTGCGCGCGGGCGATGCCGGCGCCGGCGATGAGGCCGATGCCGGCGACGGCCAGCAGTGCGTGCTTGAGTGCATTCATTTGTAGTCTCCTCGGATGGTAATGGGCGTTGCGGGTGCCGCTGGGTGTGCAATGTCGACGCCACGGCAGCAAACGTCAACGAAGGGTGAAATTTCAACTTTGGTCGCGGCTCAGTGATGTTGCTCTGCAGCGAACCTGGGCTGCCACAGGGCCATGAGGCAACTGGGGCATCGGATCGACCAAGGCTGGAAGCAACTATGTCGAAAGTAAGAATCCGCTTCAATCCGTAGTTGCCGCAAAATTATGCGCGAACCACGGATTCCCGCCGGTGACGCTTTCTGCGACCATTGAAGCTTCAATCACGTGGCCGTTCGCGGGAGTATGCCCATGAAGATCCTCGATTTGGTGCCCCGACTGTCGATACGCGCCCGCCTGATTTTCGTCGGTTGCCTCACGGTGGCCTTGCTGCTCGCGCTCGCCGCCATAGGCGTCTATGGCCAGCAGCGCTCGTCGGCGGTGTTTGCCGACGTGCGCGACCACGCGGTGAAGCCGGTGCTGGTCATCAACCGCATCGACGCCGCACTCAAGGAAGTACGCTTCCGCATGGCCGGCGTGGCGCTGGAAGTGGTTTCCCATAACGGAGCGCAGCAGCACCTGAAGGAGGTGCGCGAGCAGTTGCCGACCCTGTGGCGCGAATTCCTCGCCGGCTATCGCCCCGCCGACGATGACGCGCGCAAGGCGGTGGAAGCGATGGGCAAGGAGATCGAGGCCCTGCCGGCGCTTTTCGATCAGCTGGCGGCGGCGTATACCGCCAACGACAATGCGGCGGTGCTGGCGGTGCTCAACGAGAAGTGGCCGCGGGTGAACAAGAACCTGGTGCGACCGCTGGGCGAATTGATCCCCGGACAGGTGGACAGGGTCGGCGCGACCTTCGCCGCCGCCGAGGCGGAAGGCGAACGGCTGGGCAAGGTCGCGGTCGCCGTCAATGGCATTGGCATCGTCGTGCTCAGCCTGATCCTGCTGCAGGTGATACCGTCGCTGACGCGCGGTATCGCCGAACTGCGCGGCCTGCTGGCGCGGGTTGCCGAGGGCGACCTCGGCGTTGCACCCGACGTGCGACGCGGCGACGAACTAGGGGACATGGCGCGTGCGCTCGATGCCACGCTGCAACGCCTGCGCGAGACCATCGGCGGGGTCAATGAGGCCGCCGACAGCCTTGCCGACTCGTCGGGCCAGGTCTCCGCCACGGCCCAGACCCTGTCCCAGGCGGCCTCCGAGCAGGCCGCGCTGATCGAGGAAGCCACGGCCTCGATGCAGGAAATGACTTCGTCGATCACGGCCAACACGGAGAACGCGCGGCTCACCGACGCCACGGCGACGGAAGCGACCGCGCTGGCGGCGGAAGGCGGTGCGACCGTCGGGCGGACGGTCGAGGCGATGAAGACCATTGCCCAGCGCATCGTCATCATCGACGACATCGCCTACCAGACCAACCTGCTGGCGCTCAACGCGGCGATCGAAGCGGCCCGCGCCGGCGATCATGGCAAGGGTTTCGCCGTGGTGGCCGCGGAGGTGCGCAAGCTGGCGGAGCGCTCGCAGGTCGCGGCGCAGGAAATCGGCGCCGTGGCGAAGGATTCTGTCGTGCTGGCGGAACGTGCCGGCTCCCTGCTCGATCGGGTGGTGCCCGCGATACGCAAGACCTCCGATCTCGTGCGTGAAATTGCCGCGGTGTCGCAGGCGCAGTCGTCCGGGGTGGGCCAGATCAACGGCGCCATGGGTCAGCTGAATACGGCAACCCAGCAGAACGCCTCGGCGTCGGAGGAGCTTGCCGCCACGGCGGAGGAAATGAACGGCCAGGCGGCGCAATTGCAGGACCTGATGCAGTTCTTCCACATGGAGGGGGGCGCCGCCGGACGCCCCGGCTAGGGCCGTATTCCCGCAGCGCCGCAGGCGCCGGGTCCAGGGCAGGCCGCGCCGGCGAAATTGTCACTGTTTGTTGCGCGCCCTTGCATCGGGCGCGCGCTGCGGCATCATGGGGTCTTCGACATTTGGCCGGAGTCCCAGCCATGAAATTTGCCCTGCCGTCGTTCCGCCGGTTTGCGCTGCCGTTCGCGGTGGTGCTGGCCGCCTGCGCGACCAACCCGGTGACCAAGAAATCCGAACTCGCCTTTGTCTCCGAGGCCGAGGAAATCAGCATCGGCACGCAGCAGTACCAGCCGAGCCAGCAATCGGCGGGAGGCAAGTACATCCTCGAACCGGCGCTGGCGGCGTATGTCTCCGAAGTCGGGCAGAAACTGGTCAAGGTCAGCGACCGGCCGAATCTGCCTTTCGAGTTCGTCATCATCAACGATTCCGTGCCCAATGCCTGGGCGCTGCCGGGCGGCAAACTGGCGATCAACCGCGGCCTGCTGACCGAGCTGAAGAGCGAGGCGGAACTCGCCGCGGTCCTGTCGCATGAAATCGTGCACGCGGCGGCGCGGCACGGTGCGCGCTCGGTGGAGCAGGGGACACTCCTCGCCGCCGGGGCGGCCGTCGTCTCGGTGCTGGGTTCCGACAGCCGCCACGGCAACCTGATCGATCTTGCCGCCCAGGTCGGCGCGGGCCTGATCGGCCAGCGCTACGGCCGCGAGCACGAACTGGAAGCCGACCACTACGGCATCGACTACATGGTGCGCGCCGGCTACGACCCGAAGGCGGCCGTCGAACTGCAGGAAACCTTCGTCCGCCTTTCCGGCAACAAGACACCGAACTGGCTGGCCGGCCTGTTCGCCAGCCATCCGCCTTCGCAGGAGCGCGTCGAGGCCAACCGCAAAAAGGCATCCGCGCTGCCCGGCAATCTGTTCCGCGGCGAGGCCGTCTATCGCCAGCGCATCGCCGGCTTGATCGGGACCCGCCCGGCCTACCAGGCCTACGACGAGGGCCGCAAGCTATTGGAAAAGGAGCCGCGCCTGGCCATCGAAAAGGCCGACGAGGCGCTCGCCATCGAGCCGCGCGAAGCCCTGTTCCACGACCTGCGCGGCGATGCGCTGAAACGCCTGGGCCGCAACGCCGAGGCCGAGAAGGAATACGACGCGGCCATCCAGCGCAACGGCGAATTCTACGCCCACTACCTGAACCGGGGTCAGGTACGGCTGCAGCTCGGCAACAAGGCCGGGGCCCGCAGCGACATGGAACAGGCCAACCGGCTGCTGCCGACGTCCGCCGCGCATTTTGCGCTGGGCAACCTGGCCCAGGGCGAGAACAATCCGACGCGGGCGATCGAGCACTACAAGCTGGCGGCGGGATCGGATTCCGAGTATGGCCGGCGCGCCGGGACGGCCCTGGTGCGCCTCGACCTGCCGCGCAACCCGGGCGCCTACGTGCAGGTCGAACCCTTGGCGGACAAGGACGGCAGGCTCGTGCTGCGGGTCACCAACCGCAGTCCCGCGGCGCTGCGCAAGCTGCGCGTGGCGGCGGTGGCGCCGGGTTTCGCGCGCGAATACGCGCCTTCGGGCACGCTCAAGCCGGGGCAGTCGGTGCTGGTGGGGATGAACCTGCGTGCCGGGGAACTCGGCGAAGCCGCGAACCGGCTGCGCGGCCAGGTGCGCGGCGCCGAAGTGGCGGATTAGCGCGCCGGGCGCTAGACGATCG
>JALHNN010000122.1:3856-7410 GCA_022843505.1 Sulfuritalea sp. | reverse complement strand
ATTCCGTGGGTCGTGCAGGGCTTCCGCGACCGCCCGAGACAATCCAATGCGCCGGTCGACTTGCCGCAACAGCATCAGGCCACCATCGGAGCTGAGCGCACCACCCTCGAAATTCGCCTCAATCCTGCAACGACCCAGGCGCCCAAACTCCATTTCACCACGCGTACAATTTGGCATCGGCGGAATACTCCGTTAATCCTGTCTAGACACCAGTATTAACGCGCCTCACGGCGATTCCGCCGACCTACTCTCGTGAAATATTCGGGCTAGACTGCCGGCATGAACACCATCCCGCCCGTCTTCCTTTCCCATGGCTCGCCCCTGTTGCTGCTTAACCCGGGCCGTACCGGGGCGGCCTGGCAGCGGCTTGCCGCCGAACTGCCGCGCCCGCGCGCCATCCTCGCCGTGTCGGCGCACTGGACCACGCGCCTGCCGGCGGTCAGCGCCGCGCCCGCGCCGGCCACGATCCACGACTTCTACGGCTTCCCCGAGCCGCTCTACGACATGGAGTACGCGCCGCCGGGGGCGCCGGAGCTGGCGGCCGAGGTCGCCGGCCTGATCCCCGGCATCCAGATCGACGGACGGCGCGGGCTGGACCACGGCGCCTGGGCGCCGCTGTCCCTGATGTACCCGGATGCCGAGGTGCCGGTGATCCAGCTCGCGGTGCAGCCGATGGCCGACGCCGCCGCCCACTTCGAACTCGGCCGGCGGCTCGCGCCGCTGGCGCAAGACGGCATGCTAGTGCTGGCCTCGGGCAGCCTGACGCACAACCTCGGCGAAATGCGGCCGGACTTCGCGGACGACACGGCCCTGCCCCATGTCGCCGAGTTTTCCGACTGGTTTGCCGAGCGGCTTGCCGCTGGCGACACCGACGCGCTGCTGGCCTGGGAAGCGCAAGCGCCGCAGGCGCGCCGCGCCCACCCGACAGCCGAACACCTGTTGCCGCTGTACGTCGCGCTCGGCGCGGCAGGCGCAGGGGCACGGGCACGAGCGGCACATCGCGGTTATCAGTTCGGCGCCCTGGCGATGGACGCCTACGTCTTCGGCACGGCCTCGGCCTGAATCGCCCACCCCTGCCGGCGCGCACCAAGATGTGGCACGGCGCCCGGATTCGGTGCAAGGGATTTCCCGGGACGAACAAAAGCACATGATTTAAATGGCAATTGTTCGCAGGCATGGTTTCTGCTGCACTCGCTGTAAACCGCCTGCCGGAACCGCACCGCCATGAAGCCTGCCTACGACGAAATGCTCGACGCCACCGGGAGCGTTCGTCCGAGCTACCAGGGATTTTCTTCCTGGCTGGACTCGACGCCGCCCGAAGTCATCGCCAGGAAACGCGAGGAAGCCGACCTCACCTTCCATCGCGTCGGCATCACCTTCGCGGTGTATGGCGAAGAGGCGGGCAAGGAACGCCTGATCCCCTTCGACATCATTCCGCGCATCATCCCGGCCGCCGAGTGGCAACGCATCGAGGCCGGCCTGCGCCAGCGCGTCAAGGCGCTCAACGCCTTCCTTCACGATATTTACCACGAAGGTGCCATCCTCAAGGCCGGGCGCATCCCCGCCGAGCAGGTGCTGGGGAACAGCCAGTTCCGCACCGAGATGATGGGCGTCAAGGTGGCGGGAGACATCTATGCCCACATCGCCGGCGTCGACCTGGTGCGCGCCGGCGAGGGGGAGTACTACGTGCTGGAGGACAACCTGCGCACCCCGTCGGGCGTGTCCTACATGCTCGAAGACCGCAAGATGATGATGCGGCTATTCCCCGACCTTTTCAGCCGCATGTCCATCGCGCCGGTCGAGCACTATCCCGACCTGCTGCTGGAGAACCTGCGCTCGGTGGCGCAGCAGGGGGTCGTCAATCCCAACGTCGTGGTGCTGACGCCGGGCCAGTTCAACAGCGCCTATTTCGAGCACGCCTTCCTCGCCCAGCAGATGGGCGTCGAACTGGTCGAGGGCAACGACCTCTTCGTCCGCGACGACACGGTGTTCATGCGCACCACGCAGGGGCCGCAGCGGGTGGACGTGATCTACCGCCGCATCGACGACGACTTCCTCGATCCGCTGGCCTTCCGCAAGGATTCGGTGCTCGGCGTACCCGGCCTGTTCAATGCCTACCGCGCCGGCCGCGTGACCCTGGCCAATGCCATCGGCACCGGCATCGCCGACGACAAGGCGATGTACATCCACGTGCCGGAGATGATCCGCTTCTACTGCGGCGAGGAACCGATACTTTCCAACGTGCCGACCTGGGAGCTGTCCAAGGCGGACGACCGCAAGTACGTGCTCGAACACCTGGCGGAACTGGTGGTCAAGGAAGTGCACGGCTCGGGCGGCTACGGCATGGTGGTCGGTCCCACCGCCAGCCGCGACGAGATCGAGGCCTTCCGCGCCAAGATCCTCGCCATGCCGGACAACTACATCGCCCAGCCGACGCTGGCGCTGTCCACCTGCCCGACCTATGTCGAAAGCGGCGTCGCGCCGCGCCACATCGACCTGCGCCCCTACGTGCTTTCAGGCAAGGAGATCAGCATGGTCCCCGGCGGGCTGACCCGCGTCGCGCTCAAGGAGGGCTCGCTGGTGGTGAATTCCTCGCAGGGCGGGGGCACCAAGGACACCTGGGTCCTCGAAAAATAACCATGACTACCTATCCCCCGTCCCCTTTCCCAAGGAAAGGGGTGACCACGGTTCAGTCGCTACGCGACTTCCATATTGCTGGACGCATGCCTCCTTGGGGCGGCCCAGCGGAGGCATGACATGCTTTCATCGACCGCAGACCACCTCTACTGGATGGGCCGCAGCATGGAGCGGGCGGAAAACACCGCGCGCATGCTGGACGTCACCTACCGCATGTCGCTGCTCAAGCAGACCGTGGCCGAGCCGCACCACGAGTGGCGCGCCATGCTGTCGATCAGCGGCCTGCACGAGGACTTCGAGGCGCGCTACGACGAGCCCAGCGCCGACAAGGTGATGCACTTCATGGCGCTGGACGAAAAGAACCCCGGCAGCATCTACAACAGCATCTTTGCCGCGCGCGAGAACGCCCGCGCCATCCGCGGCTCCATCACCTCGGAGATGTGGGAGGCGATCAACGCCACGTGGCTGGAAATGCACCGCATCCACGGCGAGGGCATCGCCGACGACGGCGTCGCGGCCTTCTTCGAATGGGTCAAGGAGCGCTCGCACCTGTCGCGCGGCATCGCCCACGGCACCCTGCTGCGCGACGACATCTTCCGCTTCCTGCGCCTGGGCACCTTCCTCGAGCGCGCCGACAACACGGCGCGCATCCTCGACGTCAAGTACCACATCCTGCTGCCCAGCGTCGCCGACATCGGCGGCGCAGCGGACTATTACCACTGGGGCGCCCTCTTGCGCTCGGTGTCGAGCTTCGAGTCCTACCGCAAGGTGTACCGCGACCTGATCACGCCGCGGCGCGTCGCCGAACTGCTGATCCTGCGCCCCGACATGCCGCGTTCGCTGGTGGCCTGCATGAACGAGGTCAACCGCCTGCTGCAGGAAATCAACGGCCACCGCACGGGCGAACTGCTGCGGCG